>CAZCYU010000001.1:0-2603 GCA_964503165.1 uncultured Candidatus Peribacteria bacterium
CGATTCTCGCCGATGAGTGGCATACAGTCAGCGATCGTCCCGAGTGCCGCGAAGTCGACATATTCGGCGATGATGGATTCGTATTTTTCTGACGGGAAAATCTCACGGGCAAGCGCAGAGAGTATCTTAAAAGCCACACCCGAACCGGAGAGGTACGAAAATGGATACCCAGACTCAATGATTTTGGGATTAAGGATGGCAATAGTATCCGCGGGGAGCACATCCGGAACCGTGTGGTGGTCAGAAATGATCACATCAATCCCCTTCTCTCGGGCATACCTAATCGCCTCAACATCACGTGACCCACAGTCAACCGTGATGATGAGTTTGACATCTTTTTCGGCGAGCTCATCGATGAAGTGTTTTTTGAGTCCATATCCGTCGTGCACCCGATGCGGGAGACGATATGATATCGTGATACCGATATCGTTGAAAAATCTCACCAACAGTGCCGTCGCGCTCACGCCATCCACATCATAATCCCCAAATATCACGACTCGCTCTTTATTCTCTCGTGCCTTCATGATCCGCTCCACAGCCTTGTCCATGCCATCGAGGAGATAGGGATCGTGGAGATCCGCAAAAGACGGATGAAAAAAGGCCTCCAGTTCTGCCGGAGTGAGTGTGAGTCCACGATTGGAGAGGATCGTTGTAGTCAGATCGTCAATATTTTCTGACAGGAGTTCTGCGGTGTATCCGCGAAGGGTTTTCATGAATGTGTGAATTAATTAACGTTTTCTACTAGAGATTTCTTCCCATCCATATCTACCAAAACAATCTTACCGTCGAGAGTCAGTCCGAAAAATCGTCAGTTAATGGGAGTTTTGAGGACAATGTTGCGATTTTTCCTGTCGGCATTGATATGGAGAATGTAATCCTGACCGTCATCCGCGAGATTGAGGAGTGAGAGTTTTGCCTTGCTCGTCTTCTTGACGAGGGCGAGGATATCGCCTCGGGGGAGGAGGACGATATCGTCATAGAGTTGGTGGGGCGTGCATATTTTCTCGGTTGCATCGTAGATGCACACTCATGTATCCATAGTGATAATCTCTACATTGGGATCCTGTGTTTCTTTGGTTGTGAGTATCGTGTCATCGATATTATATTCTCCTGCGACGAATTCCTTTCCCTCATTTTTCAAAACCACCGAACCTGTTCCTGTCGGGAGAGTCGTCAATTTCACTTCTTTTTCCATGGTGATAACGACTTTCTTGGATTCTGAACGGTTCAGTTTGGTACTCGTATTTATTTCACGGTACCCTGCCTTTTTGACCGTGATGCTGTAATTGACCGGTGGAATATCTGAGAATACACATGTCCGTTTGCAATCAAGCGTGTAGGTGTTTTGAAACTCGGAGGTTATCGAGGCGGAAACGGACTCGGCACCATTGATGATGAGGGAGAGATTCCCGACATTTGCTACGAAAAAATAGTAGTATATCCCGTATCCGGAGGCGAAAATGAGGACGAGGACGAAGAGAGAGAGAAGGCGATTGGACACAAGAAAAAATTTACAAATAAAATAAATCCGTATACTCATACTATATTCATAACCGTATTTTTTGCAAATGAACACACTCCACGAGCTTCTTGAACGCTTCCAGTCTGGAGATTCGCTCCCACCGATCGTCCTCGACGACGCGGGAGTCACACAGGCCGTCAATCTCCTCAAGGGGACAACTTTTGCGAGCATGGATGAGCTCCGACAGGAATACATAGACGGGGTGTTCATTTTCGCAAACGAGGGGGAATCGATCAAGATCGAACAGACGCGCTCCATCATCGAACAGGCGGCGATGAAATCCTCGGGAGAATACAATATCTTCGTCATCGAAGCGATCGATACACTCACACCCCAGGCAGCCAATAGTCTCCTCAAGGTATTCGAGGATATCCCACCGGGACTCCTCTTCCTCCTCACCACCTCGAGCGGTCAAGAAAAAATGCTCGAGACACTCGTCTCACGAGTGATTTTCATCGCATCCAACACTCGAGATTTTCCACTCAATCCGGCAATCCTCTCGCTCATCGATGAATCTTTTGATGCAGACGATCGGATGGGACTTATGAGTTATCTCTATCGCGAAAAGCTCGACAAAGAGATCTATCTTGCCATCCTCATCGCGCTCCAGAATCGAGTTGTTTCTGGAAGTATCACCAATCCTGAAGTTATCAAAAAAATCGAAAATGGCATCATTTCCATCCACACTACCAATGCGAACCCACGCTGGATCGTCGATGATGTGGTACTAAGTTTATAGATTCTCTCTCCGAAACGAGAGATAGAGCCAAAACGGCAACAAGAGAAGAATCCCCCAGAGGAATATCTCATACAGCGGAGAATAGAGGGTAACAGAGGTCGTTTTGACCTCTGTTTTTGTCAATTTGGCGAGCTCGCTAAATACAGAATCAAGAGCTTTGGTATCTTTGGCATTGTAGTATTTCGCTCGCGTCGTATCGGCGATGAAAGTCAGGGTTTTCTCATCGAGCGTCGCACGGATGGGCTTGCCATCCTGATCCCGGAAATACTGTTTATTGCCGAACTGATCCGTGACATAGAGGTCCGTCCCAGATGGATCTCCGAGTCCGATCGTGTAGATCTT
>CAZCYU010000002.1:0-6488 GCA_964503165.1 uncultured Candidatus Peribacteria bacterium
GGAGCCGATCGCCAAGGTCGAGATGATTACTCCGTCGGAGTATATCGGGAACTGTATGCAACTCGCCCAAGAACGTCGCGGGATTTTCGTCGCACAGACATTCCTCGATACCAATCGTGTTATCCTCAGTTATGAGATCCCGATGTCCGAACTCATCGGAGATTTTTATGACGATCTCAAGTCTCTCTCATCCGGATATGCGAGCCTCTCATACGAGTTCCTCCTCTACCACGAAGACGACCTCCAGCGCCTCGACATCCTCGTCGCCGGCGAACGCATCGACGCATTCTCCATGATTGTCCACTCATCCCGTGCCCGCTATCTCGGCGGACGTATCTGTGCCAAACTCAAAGAACACATCCCCAAGGCTCAGTTCTCCATCTCTATCCAAGCGGCTCTCGGAGCCAATATCATCGCCCGCGAGGACTTGTCGGCTCTCCGCAAGGACGTCACCGCCAAACTCTACGGAGGCGATATCACCCGCAAACGTAAACTCCTTGAAAAGCAGAAAGAATGAAAGAAAAAAATGAAACAATTCGGACGTGTTTCGATTCCATCTGAGACGTTTGTGAATATATTGAAGAAATAGACAAAAAAATAATCCCGCAAATGCGGGATTATTTGAAGGATTGATATGAAAATGATTTTTTCAATCATAAACGCTGCAAAAATGATCTGTTGTCGATTTGAATAATTCCGTCACTACTGATGGCTCTATATTTAGTATTCGAAGAGTCAACAATCACTTTTATGACGGTTCAGACTTCTTTTATGCGGCGTACTCTGTATTGTTTTCAATCCAATCATGGTAGGAATAAATTATTTCCCTGACTATCTTTGACTTCAATATCTGATGATTGTCCACCGTCATGTACTTCGAATTGATAACAGTCTCGACCATTGATTGTAAACTTTTTTGGATCCATAAGTCATTCGTCTCAATATCCATACATACAGACTCATTCAGGCGTAAATATGCCAAATGGCGTAAGGAGAAGTATCTGTTCTTCAGATAATTTTTGCTCTTTCACCCATTCGGTAAAAGCAGGACTTCCTAATATTGCCTCACGTATTCTGTTAATTAAAAGTGATGCTGTTTCATGAGAGTATGAATCGAGAGCTACTTCTTCCCCAGAAGAATCTATGTATCAAAAAGAAGATCAGTGGTTCTTTATATTTACGAGAAATTTAATAAGCCTATAAAACTCCGTATCTATATGATCATCTCTTAATACCCGAACAACCCTATCTATTGCCTCTTTTGAGATTTGTTTTCCTGACAACAAATCAGAGAAATCCACTGCAGATTCCTTGAGAAAAACGGAAGATAGGGGCGTCTGGGATTGTTCTATACCCACTATCGTTCCTCCATATGGATTGTTACTCATGAGAGTGGAAAACCTCTCGGCGAGTATATTAATAAACTGTGTTACCCGATGAGGATCGCATTGAATACCCTCCTGTTCAGGTATTGTTTCAGTATTATGTTCTGTCATAAAAATTTAAATTTAAAAGTACAATGTTTTTGAGTATACTACTTTCCACTTTTTGTCAAGACAATTTGCGAAAATATGGTGAAATAGAGTAAACTCCCACAAATCTCGACTTTTCTTTTGATTTATTCGATTTTTCCTTTATAATTCCGACCAAACTATATTCTAATTCTCTTCTACATTATGTGACGTTGACCAGTTGTTGGACCGAAGAAGGCTTTGACGGATAAGGCTCGGGGGAAGGTTTTTTCTATCCATGCCAAACTCATCAGTATCGCGGCAAAATCCGGGGCGGATCCTGCCATGAATCCAGCTCTCTATGATGCCCTTGAAAAGGCACGGAAGGCGAATGTCCCGGCGGACAATATCGAGCGTGCGATCAAGAAGGGGAGTGGGGCACTCAAGGATGGGACGGAAATTATGGAGATCATGTATGAGGGATATGCACCAGGGGGTGTGGCGGTCGTCGTGAAAGCATTGACCGATAATAAGAATCGCACGGGACCCAATATCCGTCATACGTTTTCGCAGTACGGCGGGAGTCTCGGAGAAACCGGATCGGTTTCATCATTTGCCTTCAAATACCAGGGATATATCGTCGTCCAGCGTGAAAGTGTCCCACTCGAACAACTCGAGGAGTATATCATCGAGTCGGGGGCGAGTGACTATGAGATGAGTCCTGATGGACTCACAGCCCGTGTTGCAACCGAGCGAACCGAGCTCATGAGTGTGGTGAAATTCCTCCGAGAAAAGAAACTCACACTTGAGTCCTATGGACTCGAATATGCGGCGATAAATACAATCGAGGTAACAGACTTTGACAAAATCCTCAAAATCTATAAACTACTCGCTGATCTCGAAGATGACGACGATGTCGAGCAGGTCTGGCACAATGCCGAAATATCCGCTGATCTCTGGCAACAAGCCGAGACCCTGATCGAAAAAGCCCGTTTCCGCACATAATTTTACCTTTTACTTTTCCTTTTTTATGACTACTCCGTCTGATGATATAGTACCTGAGAATGATATTTTCCTTGAGCTCTCATCCGTTCATCCACTCTCTGAGTTTGAAGAGAAAACATTTCTCGATCTCCTCGAGCACTCTCTTTCTCTCTCGGTAACCGAGAAGAAACGGGTTATCGATGCGATACCGACCCTCTCTCAGTTCCAAATTGATGAGCTCACCAAGGTCTTCGTCGACGAACGCGAAGAGTTCAAGAAGCTCCTCCCAAAAGAAGGCGACACGATCAAAGAACTCGTCGTCAAGGCACGTGAGGGATGGAAACAACTCCACGATATCTATATCCAAGAAGCCGCTCAACGTGAGAAACAAGGAGAAGACCAAGGCAAAATCGACGACCTCAAGAAGAGTCTGGGGATTTAATCAAAATTACCATCATCTATGCTTCAAATTTACAACACCCTGACCCAAACCAAGGAAAGATTTAAACCTCTGCGTCAGGAACTCGTGAAGGTATATTACTGTGGACCGACTCCGTATGACTATGCGCATATCGGGAATCTCCGGGCGTATCTCTTCTCCGACACGGTCGTACGGACGCTCCGATACCTTGGGTATCCGGTGCAGACCGTCATGAATGTGACTGATATCGATGACAAAACCATTCGAGATAGTCAGAAATCCGGTAAAAGTCTCCAGGAATTCACGGAGTTTTTTACTGAGGCGTTTTTCACTGATCTAGGAAGATTACATATACAACGAGCAGACACCGTCGCTCCCATCTCGACACTCATAGATGATATGGTGGTGATGATCCAATGACTCATCGACAAGGGATATGCGTATCTCGCGGATGACGGGAGTATCTACTATCGAGTCGACAAATTCAAAACCTACGGACAGTTGGCTCACCTTGATATGAAAGGAATGAAGGCCGGGGCTCGCGTCAATAGTGATGAATATGAGAAAGAAAGTGTTGCCGATTTTGCCCTCTGGAAGGCCTATGACCAAGAAGTGGATGGACCAAATAAATGGGATGCACACTTTATAGTACCAACATCTCAAACTGGACAGATTTCACATGAAGGCTGAGAAACGGAATGAGGTGTACGGATTATGTACAGTGAATGAGTATCGCAAGACTGAATGGGAAATATGCCAGTTTCAGATGTTGTTGTTCCAGGACGGCCGGGATGGCATATCGAATGTTCCGCTTGTAATATGAGATACTTCGGTCCGCAGATCGATATTCATATGGGAGCTATTGATAATCTTTTTCCTCATCATCAAAACGAAGTGGCTCAAACAGAAGCGTACACTGGCAAAAAATTTGCCGGGTACTGGATGCATGGTGGGCACCTGCTCGTGGACAATGCGAAGATGTCGAAATCCAAGAAAAATTTTTACACGCTTTCAGAAATTGTTGAAAAAGTACCAACCGAAAAACCAGATATGGTGTATCGTGCCTTCCGACTCATGACCCTCCAGACGCAGTATCGAGAAAATTTCAACTTCACCTTTGATCGCCTCGCGGCTGCCATTCAGACCATCAAATCATTTGACGAAGTATTGCGCCGACTCAAACACTACCAGTGACCGTCTCGCAAGACGGGTCGTGAGTTCCGAAATATCATGCAAGAGTATATCCAGGCGTATATCGGATGTCTTGAAGATGATTTCAGTACAACTGAGGCACTCGCCATCGTGTTTGATAGTTTCGGGTATGTGAATAGTGGGATCGATACGGAACTCTTCTCGAGCGAGGAAGTATCCGCAATTCTCGATCTCTTCCGGTCATTTGACTCGGTCCTCGGACTCTTTGATTTCTCACTCCTGGAGGATACAGATATCCCAGCTGAGATCCAATCTCTCCTCACGCAGAGAAATGATGCCAAACAAGCCAAAGATTACGTACTGTCAGACAGTTTGCGCGATCAGATAACGGCCCTCGGATACCGGATCGTGGACGATAAGGCGGGGAGTCGAGTAGAGAAGATATAATCTTGCCGGAGTGGCGGAATTGGTATACGCGCACGTCTCAGACGCGTGTGTCGCAAGACTTGTGAGTTCGAATCTCATCTCCGGCACCAAAAAGTTTTAAAAAAAATCATTTCCAATGGAAATGATTTTTTTGTTTAGACTCCCTCGTACCTCTTCCACGGAAACAGAAGTCCGATGAGTGTGAAGTTCTTTTTGTTTAAGAGCGCATTATAACGATCTATATTGGTCCCGAAGTAGAGGAATTCTTTGGCGATTTGACCTTCATAAAAGGTGATAAAATCACGGATATAGAGGAAATTCCCATCTCTATTGAGATGATGAATCTTGGTGGATACCTGCATGAGGAAGAGGAACTCCCGATGGATGCGACTATTGATCTCGAGGATATCGTAGACGCTGGAGATATTGGAGATGATGGCGATTTTGTGGAGGTGGGTGAGTTCGAGGAAGATATCATTGTACGGAGTATATTTTCGCATAATCTCGATAAAAGCGGGAATTTTGTCGATTTTTTCTCGGTAGAGCGTGATGATTTTTTGCTCCTCGGCATCGATTTTTTTTCAGAGAATCACTATCTGAAATACGAGTAGACAGAATACAAAAACAAAGACTGAGGCGAGAGATACGATGATAATAGAATACATAGACGGATTAGGGGATTTATATTATGTTCATAGTATATACAAAATACAGAAAGAGCAAATTTTAAACATCAAAATTTGACCTTCGCCCTCATCTGGATATACTCTTTTGGAAAATATCCAAAAATCTTGCCTATGAAACGTCACGAACTCCTGTTCTGAATCATCAAAGTCCCCATCGAGTTCGGTATCATCGTGCTCGCCTTTTTCCTCGCGCGTGACGTACGTCTCGTGACCGATCTCATCCCCAGCGTCCATCTCCCGATTCATACGATTGCCACGCAATATCTCCTCGATTTTGCTCTCGTTTGAGCTCTTCTCTTCGTCCTTATTTTCACCCTCTCTGGACTCTACAAAATTCGCATCTATCAGTCAAAGATACAGGAGATTCTCGATGTTCTCCTCTCTGCTCTCTACTGGTTTTTCATCTTCGTTGCCATCCTCCATCTCTCGCTCGGATTCCTCTATACCGTCGAATTGCCGAGGCTCATTATCCTTTTCGCGCTCCTCATAGGGACAGTCTGAGTTGTTATCGAACGGATACTCATGGATAGTATCGTCGGAGCCCTCCTTCGACGATGATTCCTCGCAAAAAGACGAATCCTCCTCCTCATCAAGACTCCAGAGGATGATATTCGAGAAGAGATTATTGACTCTGATATCTATGATCTCGTCGGATATGCCAACATGACAAAAATTGCAGATGAAACTCTTCCCTATATTGGCAATAATACACAGATTATCAAGTTTATTCGTTCTCAGAAAATCGATGAAATCCTTCTTGTGCACACGGACTTCACGCCCGAAGAACTCCAGGAGATTTTCGAATATGCTCGCATCTATGGCGTCCGGTATCGCTACATCGCGAACTCGTTTGAGACTTCCAAACTTAATACCGAGATTACATTCCTCGGCAAGATCCCCGTCATCGAGATCCACAGTATCGGTCTCACGCCATGGGGACGCGTTTCCAAGAGGATATTTGACATTATTTTCTCTCTTACCACACTCAGTATCCTCTCGCCACTTCTCATCGTTGTTGCTATTATGGTCAGTTTGGGCGATGGACATTATCCCTTCTACAAGAGTAAACGGGTAGGGAAGGATGGGAAAATCTTCCCGATGTATAAATTCCGTTCTATGCGAATCGGTGCTGAGCAAGAAAAAGCGAAACTCCTCGCACAGAATCAACGCAAAGATGGACCACTCTTCAAAATCGAAAACGATCCGCGTATCACTCCATTTGGCAGATTTATCCGCCGGTTCGATATCGACGAGCTCCCCCAGCTCGCGAATGTCCTCATCGGAGATATGAGCCTCATCGGTCCACGACCACATCTACCCGAAGAAGTCAAGCTCTACAAAGAGCATCAGAAACGTGTCCTCACGCTC
>CAZCYU010000003.1:0-14197 GCA_964503165.1 uncultured Candidatus Peribacteria bacterium
GGAGTACGAGCTCATCGAGGATAAAGGGCACGAGCCCTCACTTCGCGAATCCGATGACTGGTACGCCTCGGGCAAGTGATTCAAGCGCAGCGAGTCCAAAGGTCTCGAGGAACCGCGATGGCATGAGACAGAAATGCGAAACTGAGAGGAATGTATGGACGATTTTCTGAGGTTGAAAGCCGAAGAAATAGATTTTCGATTCTTCGGTGAGATGGTTCATGAGAGTTTCTATTTCCTCTTCGGTCAAATGAGAACAATCCTCGAAAAAAGAGGCATCCGCAAACATCTCAAAAAGCAAGGCTTTTTGCGGTCATTCTGAGAAGATGAAGAGATTCCCCGGGAGTTTCCCTGTATCCTTCGAAATCTGCGAAAATGCCTCAATCACGAGATCAGAGCCTTTTTCACGAGAGAGGCGAGAGAAGAAAATGAAGTTCATAAAAAATTTTAGATTATTTTTTCTTCCTTTTCCCTATAAACACCCCGACAAACAAGAAGAGGATGAGGGAAATATAGACGGATTCGAAACTATGGAGGAAGAGGTTCATGCTGAGAACGGCAACAAATGAAGCAAAAAATGCGGGAGAAAGTCCGAAGAGGAGGATGGTAATGTACCCCATAATTGCTGAGAAGAGGACGAAACCGAGCACCCCTCATTCGACCAGCTGTTGGATATACCAGCTCTCGGGGATGTAATAATCCTCGATTTTTTTAGTGTCGACATCATAAATCATCTCATCAAGAGGAGCCTGGGTCACATATCGGTATGCGGGACCAGCTGTGGCGAGTCACTGTCCCATCGGATGTTCTCAGAAGCGTTTGAGTCCGGTGATCGCTCGATCGTAATGCCCCTTGGATGAGCCCTCGCGAGTAATTATCTTCGAGATGGTTCCCTCATATTTGAGATAGAAACCTCCAGAAAGAATCGCGAGAATGACGATGGTAATCATCGCATCCTTACGATGATGACGCCAGATAGTCCGGATCGAGAAAAGTACCACCGCTGCGAGTCCAAAGACGAGACCGATGAGTGCACTGCGAGAATAGGTCAAGAATATAAGTCCGAGGAGGACGAGTACCCAGAGTCCGATGAGGAAATGGTATTCTTTTTTGGCACGGAAATAGTGGACGAGGAGTCCGATGTAGATGAGGATAAAATAGGCAGCCGGATTCGGTCCGTCAAATATCCCCTGAAACCGACGCACATTTGCCCCGTCTATCCCATGGTAGATCGGAGGCGGTCCGCCGAAACTCCAGTTGGAAAGATTCGGAGAAAATCCAAAGTGGAGGAGGAATGTTTCTTTGAATACAAACCTGATCAGGATGCCAAAAACGAGCGTCCAAGAAGCAGAGATGAGAAAGAGTCGAATATATTTGGATACCGGAGCACTCAGAAACTGACTCCCGTGTTTGGCGATGAGGAATGCGATCAGGAACTCGAAATCATACCGACCACCATAGATGAGATGTCCAAGAGAGAGTCCATTGAAGAGGGTAATGAGGATAAGGATGAGGATATATCCAACAACGAGAGAGTCCAAGATATCGAGTTTTGGAAGTTCTTTCTTTTTGTAGTATTCATACGCGATAATCCCACCAAGTGCGATAAGGAAAACTTCTTTGAAATACGAAACTCCCGGTATCCCGAGCTTCGTTCCGAGAAACACGCTCATAAGGACACTCCATGGGAGGATGATAATAAACAGACGGAAAATACGGTCAAACATAGGATTTTATCGGGTAATTTTTATATTTTACTTGCAGATATTAACGAAATCGCTACAATACGCAAACAAAAATTATTTTTTTACCATTTCGTTTTTATGACAACCCCTACAAAAAGAATCCCTACTATATCCAAAGCCTGCATCGGATGTGGAGCCTGTGTTTCCGTATCTGACGGTGTTTTCCGAATCAACGATGAGGGCTACTCTGTCGCTATCGAACTCCCAGATTACGAAGGACGATGAGTGGAAGACGCGATGAGTGTCTGTCCGGTTGATGCGATTCGTTGGAAAGAAGCAGTATAAACAATCTCAGAAAATGTAAAATCCCCGCCACACGTTAAGTGGGCGGGGGATAATTTTTCCCTCCTCCTTAAGGGGGTAGATTTTTGTGACTCCCGGATCATAATCAAAAATAGTCCAAGGCCACCTTCTATTCATCCATAATCTCAAGCATGGCAGCTACTGCTGTGGAAATTTTTTCCCATCTATCCTTCTCATGGGTGGCAAGTAATGAGAGAGTTTGTAGTTCCTCTTTCATAGATTTTTTCCCATGACTCAGGAGATTAATTGGAATATCTCCGGATGTTGATCCAAAGGTAACTCGAACACACTCAGTATCACGGATAATTAAGTCCTTATCCTCCTCTTCATCCTCATCATGCCGAAAGCATTGAACTTCGATTTCGCCAGTGTCAACATGGAGAATAATCGTGGCGATTCTTGGTTTTTTACTAAGAACGCCAATTCCTGTTGCGTACTCAACAAAACCTATTGGAAGAGATAAATCTCTAACGCTTTCAACCCTCTGTAACTGAATGCCCGAATCCTTAACGAATATGATTGCCATAAGGCCTCCTATGTAATGTAAGTGTATTTTTGTATAAGTCTCTATTAACACGAACTTGAATCCATGTGGATATACTTATATGCAATAACTATATTTTGTCAATAATTTCTTCTTCAGAAAAAATTCCTCACCGATCACGGTGAGGAATTTTTATTTCTTGTTTACTTGAATTATACGAGTTTCTTTCGGTAGATGTAGACAACACCGAGAGAAAGGAGAAGAGCAGCAAGTACGAGGAGATTAGTTCCGGCACCAGTTGCAACAGTTGTTGTTACTTCTGGAGTAACAGATCCAGAGAGAGTAGCACCAGATTCAGTTCCAGCAGCGGCGATACCAGCTGTCATGGTAGCTGGAGTAGAGAACTCTTTGAGTCCACTGACTCCCTCTTGGATACTATTCCCAGCAGCATCTTTTGCAGAGAGGACAGTAAGGGTATATGATGTAGTTGGGCTGAGAGCTGCAACGGTTGATACGATGACCGTATCTTTTTTTGTTGTATCTGGAGTAACGAGACCAACGGCAACATCAGAATTATCAGATGTCTTTGTGATCTTCACGGTTACTGGATCAGCTCCGAGTTCCATATTGAAGGCAACAGTAAGGGTTCGATCATCGGTAACCGTCACACCTGCGACAGAGAGAGTAGCAGTAGCTCCTGAAGCTGTAGCTGTAGTAGTTCCTGCTGCATCAGTTGTCACCATGAGTTCGTCTGAGAAAGTATCAGATTCTTTTCCATCCTTATCAATCGCTACAACAGAAAAGTAGTACGCAGTCGAAGGAGCAAGTTTTTCTTTGGTAGAAGAAAGACTGGTTATAACGGCCCCTGTTGTTGTTACTTGATCTGATTCATTGTCGTACTGAGCATTTGGATCAGTAGAACCTGCAACGGATGTTTTAGAATACTTGACGATGTAAGAATCGGCTCCAACTACCTTATCCCATTCGAGAGTAACGGAATCGGCTGTCTTTTTTATAAGACGAGGTGCTCCTTTTACTTCGAGAGAAGTAGTCGTCGCAACAGTAGCTGTGTCAGTTGTTACTCCTGTAGAAGTAACGGCAGTTGCAGCAAGAGCTGCTGTAGAAATAGAGAGAAGCGAAATCATCGCAACGTATTTTATGTATTTCATAGTAGATAAATATAAAAAATAAAATTGTATATTGAGTGGTATTCGATATAATCCAACCACCTCACCCAGTGATTATAGTCCATATTACCCATTTTTGCAAATGTTTTATAAAAAAAACTCCACTTTTTCTCGAAAATGATTCACTCTAGCGGAACTTATGATTGTCATAACCATCATAGGAATACTCTCTGTAATGGCTACGAACTTTAATTTTAATAAAAAAACCGACACGGAAAAGAGGGATCGTTTCGTGACAAGAATAGGGGCTATGATACGGACAAATAATATCGCTATGACAAGTGGGAAAGGCATGAAAGTATGAGCGGAGATTATCAATCCATCAAGTATACGACTCACATTCACCACCGGGTCGATCATCACCAATTATTATTCTGGAGCCACGATCATCGGGACAGGAGATACTCTCGCGAATCCATTTTTCTGAGAGTCCGGCTATACGCTCGATGGTTTCTATAGATCCGATGGCACTTCTCTCACCAGTACGAGTACTCTCGCCACTCCGATGGCGGTCATATTTGAGAATGGGAATATATCTTTCACTGGAAGTACCCCTGTTAATACTTCTGTTGTTGTCGGTATGAGTGTTTGATATCATGGATCCAAAAAAATCCTCGAATTGGACCGCAGATTTGGCAGGGTAACTGTCAAATAATATTTTATTCCCCTATTTATCTAAAATTTTTATGAATATAAGTTCTACTGAAATCCGCCAAAAATATTTGGATTTTTTCGCATCGAAACAACACGCTATCCTCGAGTCGGCACCACTCGTGCCAGAAAATGACCCATCCGTCCTTTTTAATACTGCCGGTATGCAACCACTCGTCCCCTATCTCCTTGGAGAGAAACACCCCATGGGCAGGCGGCTTGCTGATGTCCAGAAATGTGTACGAACGGGAGATATAGATGATATCGGAGATAATACCCACCTCAGTTTCTTTGAGATGCTTGGAAACTGGAGTTTATGAGATTATTTCAAAAAAGAATCTATCAGTTGGTCATATGAATTCCTCACGAGTAAAGACTGGCTTGGTATAGATCCGAAATATCTTGCTGTAACCGTTTTCGAATGAGATGAAAATGCCCCTCGAGATGATTTCTCTGCCTGAGTCTGGAAATCCCTCGGCATGAGCGAATCACGAGTCAGCTATATGGGTGCGGACGACAACTGGTGGGCAGCCGGACCAACCGGACCCTGTGGACCCGACACCGAGATATTCTACTGGGTCGGTGAGTGAGAACCACCAGCTGATTCCAATGTCAAAAATGACGAAAACAATTGGATGGAGATCTGGAATAATGTCTTTATGGAATTTAATAAACTCGAGGATGGTACTCTCCAGAAGCTCCCGGCACAAAATGTCGACACTGGGATGGGGCTTGAACGAATCACACGGACGCTCAATAAAAGTAGTTCGGTGTATGACACGGATATTTTCAAAGATGTGATGGGAAAGATTCGAGAAATAGTCGGGAACGCCTATATCGAGCGAAGCGCGAGAATCATCGCCGATCACCTCCGGGCTGCAACTATGATGATATCTGATGGGGTCATCACAAAGAATGTCGATCAGGGCTATATCCTTCGCCGACTCATCCGCCGTGCCATCCGCGAATTCTACAAGATGGGGTATGAACAACCCATCATCGCCGAAATCGGCACAATGTACATCGCAAAATTTGAGAATGTGTATGCTTCTGTGAAGCAAAATAAAGACGGTATCGTCCAGGAACTCAGCAAGGAAGAGGAGAAATTTAGCAAAACTATCAAGGATGGGATCAAAGAATTTGAACGTCTCGTGAAATGATTTGAAATCGCTCGAGAAAAAACCGGACAGATTATCACGACTATTTCCGGAGAAAAAGCCTTCAGATTGTATGATACCTATGGATTCCCACTTGAGATGACTGAGGAACTCGCTCGAGAAAAGAATCTAGAAGTTGATAAAGAAGGATTCGGGAAGGCTTTTGAAAAACATCAAGAACTCTCACGAACATCATCTGAAGGGAAATTTAAGGGAGGACTTGCAGGGGGTGGGGAAATGGAGACGAAGTACCACACAACAACACATCTCTTGCTCGCAGGACTTCGAAAAGTCCTTGGGGATCATGTCTACCAGGCAGGATCCAATATCACGGCGGAACGACTGAGATTCGATTTCACACACGGTGAAAAAATGACGAGTGAGCAAGTGAAGCAAGTCGAAGATTTCGTGAATGAGGTGATATGAAAAGATGCCCAAGTGGTCCTCAAAGAGATGCCAAAAGACGAGGCAAAAGCCTCTGGAATCGTCGGAAGTTTCTGGGAGAAGTACCCAGATATCGTGAAGATATATACGATCTCTGGAACCAATGGGACGATCTATTCTCGAGAACTCTGCGGATGACCACATATCGAAAATACCAGAGTTTTATGAACATTTAAAATCGTCAAAGAAGAAGCGAGTAGTAGTGGAGTGCGCAGAATTAAGGCTGTTTTAGTATAATAATAAATGATAGCGAAACAAAACAAGGGGTTGCAACCCCTTGTTTTTTAAAAAATTTGACAGACTCAAAAAAATAGGATGTAATATGCACGTCCTATTTTTTAATTTTATTTGTATGCCAAACAAAGAACAACAATCTCATTACTGAGAACAATTATCTCCTTCTTGAAATAAGAATATTCATTCGATGTTGGGGTTTTTACGAGATAGCGAAGCAAGCCGATGTGATAATTGTAGGATCGTAACCGTCAAAGGAATTGAACATTGTCTGAGTTCTTGATGTTTTGATAAGCAGATTTTTGGAGATTAAACATCACTAGTTGATAAACCCTTCCATATCCTCTTTCAACCTCGCTGTAAACGTGACTTTGGTTTTTTTGGTTGGGTGGATAAATGTGATGCGGGAAGCATGGAGGAACTGTCGGGTGACTCCGTGGGTGCGCTTGACGAAGGCATTCTCCTGTTTGTCACCATAGGTATTATCTCCGAGGATGGGACATCCGATGGAGGCAAGATGGATGCGGATCTGGTGCATACGCCCCGTTTCGAGGACACATTCGATGAGCGAATATTTTTCATGAATATCGGTCTCAAGAACTTTGTAATGAGTGATGGCGGATTGACCCCCTGCCTCATCGATGACAACCTTGTTGGTGTTTTCGGCATGTTCGAGACGTCGGAGCTTCTTGCGGATCGTCCCGGACATCTGGGTGGGTGTCCCTAGGCAGATAGCGAGATAGACTTTCTCGATTTTGTTCGACTGGAGAGAAGCGAGCATCACATCGAGTGATGGCTTGGTCTTGGCGATCATCACGATACCCGAGGTATCCTTATCAATCCGATGGATCAGAGAAGGTTTAAAAGTCAATGAGGTAAGTTTAGTCCCGAGATAATCCTGCACTTGCGCGATAAGAGAGAGATTCGTCGTCTTGAAATCCCCGGGATGGACGATTACTCCCGGAGCCTTATTCATTATGAGAATATCTCCATCCTCATAGACGATATCTCTGGGATCGAGTCATCTCCCTTCAGTACCCATACCTTTTAGGGATGCTGGTACTTTGTTGGCAGTGAGTATTTCGTACTCTTCATCTTTTATGAAAATTTCGATACTGTCTCATTCTTGTATCTTATACTCATTGTCCTCACGACGACGATTCACCTTGACCTGATTCTTGCGATTCATCTTGTATATGAGCGAAAGCGCCGCATTGGGGAAGAGTTTTTTGAGGAACTTATCCAGACGCTGATTGGCATCGTTGGTTGTGATGGTAAATTGTTTCATGAGTAAAGATTAAAAAATATCGGAAATATGAAAGAATGATAATATTCGTACGAAAAACGAGTACCGGAGCGAACCGTACAACTAGTACGGAGAGCGAGGAAACGGAGTTTTGAGTATGAAGATTGAAGTTATTTCATATTTCTTTTTATTGGAATATGGTGAAATCCATCGCCTCATTGGTCGTCAGTTGTTGCACATATCGAGTAATATTCTGACGGAATCCTGCAGCATACCCCTCGGCATTGATCGTTGCAAATTGAAGAGGAACTAATACATCGAAATTTGCTTGATATTCGAGATACGGAACGGTTTCTCCGGTTACCTGTAATGTAAGGGGGTTGATAACTGAAAGCTTCAGGGTACACTGCACAGTAGTACATTTGCTATTATAAAAAGGAATGAAATCCATCGTCGTTCCAGAAAGAGTCATACCACCCTTAATGGATGCTGCATTAAATTTTATCTGGGTTGTTGCTCAGTTTATTTGAGTTGCTGTAATTTGGCTTCCACTAGCAATGAGGACTTCTCCGCTTCCGGAGAGGATCCAATTAATAATCGGTGTGATTGTTCCGGAGAGAGTTTGATCAGTATTGGTGCCATCTTTATTAAGATCTGGAACTCGGAATATAATATTGGCGAAAGTCCAATCTATAGTACTTACTGAAGCCATCGGCAATATAAGTTGTACAGGATTTCCGAGTCCGATTTTGTTCCAATCGCGGTTGTATTCGCTTGTTCATCCGCCAGCCTTTGGGAGTATTTTACCCATGGCACTCACATTCAGCACATACCCTGAACCATTTGTCACCGTATTGGCCCCTGTCTCATACTCGGGAGTAGTGCTGGACATCGCGAGGAGTGCCTCATTGACGGCAGTTGTTGCCCGATAGTAGGCAATATTTCCATTCTCTATGCCTTTGATATCACGAGAATACGGGATAATCTTGTCGAGCAAATAGATGGCAATGAGGAGAATGATGACCGTTACGAACATACTGATCATAAGGGCTGAACCTTTGCGAGCGAGGATGATATTTTTCATAGATCGAGAAAGTAATTAGCGAGAAAGATTAATAGTGGTCGTGATCGAGACCTCTCCGGAGGGTCACTTGATCTGTCTCCGTTTCTCCCACGCGAGTCCGAGGGTGATGTTCATTCGGACGTAAGGATTGATAACAGTGGCTATATTATCCTCTTTCCAGGCAAGCCGAAAATCCTTATCAGGATAGGGATAAAAATCAATATTTTTGACATTGATATAATCCGGGAAAATATCCACCCATTCTCCTGTCGTACCATTGGGAAGGTTATTGGAGCCATTGCAAGCAAAGTCTTCGCGACATTCCCAGGTGTCGATAAGTCCGTCGTATCTCCCAGTGGAGGTAGCAACGGCTCCGGAATGGCTCAATCCGAGGTCTCGACCGACGAGGCGGAGGATCTGGATATTGCCGAGACATCCACTCCCCATAGCCACTCCAGAGAGTGTACAAACGGTACTCGGTGGTGCATACGGATCAGATTTGAGGGTCCATCGGAAAAATATCCGTTCTGTCTGGGGACCTTTTTTTATAAGATAGAGCTCCTCAGCTCCGACACCCCCAGTAAAGGCTGATGGTCACATACCGAGTGTCTCATCGTCATCATCTCATCTAATATTTCCATCCCCATTCTCATCTCAGAGAATTCATCCGCTATCATAATTCGCATTGGCATTGTAATCAACAAATTGTAATGCATATTGTCCATAGCGTTGGGGGGTATTCACGAGAGATATACTATAGGTATTAAATATATTCGAAAGACAACCTCCTGTTCCCATAGATGTGCCACTTCCACTCCGACAATAATACATACTATCTCCGTACGTATTAGTCGCAAAATTTGCTCCACTTCCATAATTGCCATATCCAGAAAACACATCGTAGTGTCCGGATGCCGTGGTGGTACCGACAGCAAGACGATTCCAGTATTCTTCATAATCGATATCCCCCCCTGTCTTGATCAGTCCCGTGAGCTTCTCAACCGCAGTGTAGAGCTCGCTGTTCATATCGAGCTTGCTCGAAAGCTTAGTCCGGAGTATGCCGATATTCCCCATCACATCAAACGCCATGATGATAATGATAGAGAATATCGTGATGGACAAGAGCATCTCGATGAGCGTGAAACCAGATTTCCCCAGGCCTTTCTTTTTTTCTGTGAATACTGTTTCTTTTCTAAAAATATAGTGCAAAAGGGTGGCAATACTTCGACCAATCTTCACTCCCGACGGCGCTCACCAGAAGCTCTTGGGACCGATGTGAAAAATGAAATTCATACTATCGAGAAACCGATTTTCTCTGAGCGGTGGAGCCTTGCGTCCGATGATAACTTTGATAAAGAGTATGAAACTCAAGAAAAGGGAAACGAAGAAATCTCGTATCAAAATAAAAAGAATAGCTACGGAATTTTCTTTCAGAGATCTTTTTTTCATAACAACAAGTGGAAAGATAATATAATTTTAACTTTACAAAAAATCAAATTTTACTATAAATAGGCGGTACAAAAAGTTATTTCTTACCATCTTTTTATGGATTATATATCAAATTCGAAAAATCGGAAATTGAAAAACAAAATTCATATGGTTTTCAACCGATTGAGCTTCAATTTCCTCCACCTTTCTCGCGAAGCGCGGGTAATCGGAATAGGTCTGATTATCTCCCTTTTTGCCCTTTTTGCAAACTGGTTCTCCATCGTGGATAACGCCGTCCAGGGGAATGCCTTCAGTCTCCATGCGGGGTACGTCGGATACATCATCCTCGCACTCCTCGCGTTTCTCTTTTTCCTCCTCCTGTCTGACCGAGAGAAAGAAAAAATGAAGACGCGCGTTCATTTCCCATTCTCCGATCATACGATGATTATCTTCTCGGGGATTACCATCCTTCTTCTCACATTCGTGGTTTTTAACTCGATTCGTGGGTTTGTCCTCTTTTACCAGAATATCACCATCGGGAGAGGAATTGTTTTCGAATGTATTGGTGCTATCTTCATTACCCTCGGAGGATATATCTACTATCGAGAACGCAAACAAGAACTCCTCCGAACCGTCTATGTAGAGAACAGCCAAGCAAATGCCTCCATATTCGAAGACTACGAAGAGCTTCTCGGACGAAATGATCCCGATAAAGAAAATATGAAGTTACCTGTATAATTTATTGTTTTATGACACCAAAAAAATCCAAAATCCCGGCTGTTTCTATCCGGAATCTCGATAAATTCCTCGATGGCTCACAGATACTTTTCGATGTGAATCTCACGATCGGCGAGGGCGAAGTTTTTGGCTTCCTCGGACCCAATGGTGCTGGAAAAACAACCACGATGAAAGCGATTCTCGGACTCATCCGTCCGGATGCTGGTACAGTGGAAATCCTCGGAGATACAACACTCTCGAGTGAAACTCGAGCACGAATCGGATTCATGCCGGAGAATACCTACCTCTATAAATACCTCACTGGACGAGAATTCTTGCGATTTAACGGGAAATTTTTCGACATCACAGAAGTGGATCTCGAAGCCAAAATCGAGAATCTCCTCCACAAGGTCGGACTCGATACCGCCGGGGATCGACTCCTCGCCAAGTACTCCAAGGGGATGCTCCAACGCATCGGTCTCGCACAAGCGATTATCAATACTCCCTCTGTTGTCTTCCTCGATGAGCCGATGAGTGGACTCGATCCAATCGGTCGTAAAATGATCAAAGATCTCATACTCGAACTCAAATCGGGTGGTACGACGGTGTTTTTCAATACCCACATCCTCTCCGACGTCGAATCGATCTGTGACCGATTCGCCATCATCCACCAGGGGTACATCATCGCCGATGGTTCTGTCCATGATCTCGACAAACCCCTCGAAGAGTACTTCATCGAAAAGATCCACGAAAATACCGAATGACACCTAGAAATAAAATAAAAAATATGAAAATCCTTGTCGGACTCTCGGGCGGAGTCGATTCTGCCGTCGTCGCCTACCTCCTCCGGGAAGCGGGGTATGAGGTCGAGTGCGGATTCATGATCAACTATATCTCCGATACCGCCGACTGTCCGACTCTCGCCGATATGGAAGAGGCTCGAGGGGTTGCCGAATATCTCGGACTCCCCTTTCATACGTTTGATTTCCAGGAAGAATACGAGAAACGGATCGTCGAATACATCTACGAGGGATATCGCCAGTGACTCACACCCAATCCCGATATCCTCTGCAACAATCTCGTCAAATTTGACTGTTTCCTCGAGGAAGCCCGAGAGTACGGATTCGACAAAATCGCCACCGGACACTACGCACAGATACGGGAAAATAATGGATTTCATCTCCTCAAATGACTCGATCCGCTCAAGGATCAGTCATACTTCCTGTCACGTCTGAGTCAGTTTCAACTTGCACATGCCCTCTTCCCCATCGGACACCTCCATAAGTCCGAGGTTCGTGCGATCGCCAAAAAAGCGGGTCTCCCGAATGCTGACCGGAAGGACAGCCAGGGACTCTGTTTCATTGGCAAGGTCTCGATGAAGGAATTTCTCGAGAAACGTCTCGAAAAGAAACCGGGAGATATCGTCGATACTCAAGGGAACATCCTCGGACAGCACGAATGAGCATGGAGTTATACCATCGGGCAACGCAAGGGTATCGAGATTGGTGGCGGTCCCGCACTCTTCGTCATCGCCAAAGATATCATTAATAATACCCTCACAGTCGGAACCGAGTCAGAACTCGAACTCTATTCGACCGAGCTCATCGCCACCGACTGGCACTGGGTCGGAATCCCTCGGGAGTTCCCATTCCACGCGAGTGCCAAAATCCGGTATCGGCAGGAGGATCAGGCAGTCGAGTGTATCGATATCGGTAATGGTCAGGTGAAAATTGTTTTCAAAATACCCCAGAGGGCGGTGAGTTCCGGACAGATTGTGGTTGTCTATGATGGGGATGAATTGGTTGGAAGTTGAGTCATACAATAAAAATTAGCACAAAAAAACAGAAGAAGTTTTATTTCGAAATCCATGCAGCCTTGGAAAATATGCATTAACCACTGGTTTTGTATGGATGAGAAATAAAATCTTCTTCTGTTTTTTTTATTGTATTACCGATTATCCACCTTTTCCGTGTCGTTTTCGCTCATTTTCGGTGAGGTACTTTTTGCGGATGCGGAGAGATTTTGGAGTTGCTTCGACGTACTCATCAGGTCCGATATAATCGAGACAATCCTCGAGGGTCATCTTACGTATCGGTGTGAGACGGATCGCCTCATCGGTACCGGATGCTCGGATATTGGTGAGTTGTTTGTTTTTGGTTGGGTTCACCACGAGATCGCCCCCCTTGAGGTGCTCTCCGATGATCATCCCTTCGTAGACTTCAGTCGTCGGATCGATGAGAATCGGTCCGCGTTCTTCGAGTTTCCAGAGAGAGTATGCCATCGCTGTCCCGGGACAACCTGAGATCATCGATCCAACTTCTCGTTTTTCGATCGGTCCACGGTACTCGTCATAATGAGAGAATGAGCTGTACATAATCCCCTCACCCTTGGTATCGATAGTGAAGATCGAACGGAACCCGAGGAGTCCACGAGTCGGTACTTCAAACTCCATAGAGGTGATTCCATTTTCTGTTTTCATGTCTTTCATAAGTCCTTTTCGTTTCCCGAGTCGTTCGATGATAGTCCCAGAAGAAACTTCCGGTACCCAGATGACGACATTTTCGATCGGTTCGAGTTTTTTTCCTTTCTCTTCGCGGAAGATAACCTCTGGAGCTCCAACCTGGAGCTCGAATCCTTCACGTCTCATCGTCTCGATGAGGACAGAAAGGTGGAGCTCTCCACGTCCAGATACCATATACCCATTCCCATCATATTCGAAATCAATCTTGAGTCCCACATTCATCTCGAGTTCTTTTTCGAGACGATCACGGATGTTACGAGACGTAACGAATTTCCCTTCTCTTCCCGCAAATGGAGAATCATTGACGAGGAATTCCATCTTGAGAGTTGGTTCATCGATCGTGATCGGTGCCATCGGTTCTGCCTGAGGATCAGTCGAGATGGTTTCTCCGACGTAGATATCTGGGATACCAGCAATCGTGATGATGTCACCTGCTTCTGCCTCTGGTACCTCCACTTTGCGGAGTCCGAGAGTCGTGAATACTTTGGTCACTTTCCCCGTTCGACGTACGCCATCATTTCCGATGATCGTCACGGTCTGACCGATTTTCGCTTTCCCTTCATATACACGTCCGATACCCATACGACCAAGATAGTTGTCATAGGCGAGATTCGCGATCTGCATACGGAATGGTTTGGTTGTGTCATTTGCTGAAGCCGGAACTTTTTCGATAATCATATCGAAAAGTGGAGTGATGTCTTTTTTGTCATCAGTGAGTTCTTTGATAGCCACTCCATCACGAGCGACGGTGTAGATCACATGGAAATCAAGTTGTTCATCGGTCGCTCCGAGTTGGACGAAGAGGTCAAACAACATATCGATAACCTCGCTCGGTCGAGCCGTCGGTTTGTCGATTTTATTGATAACGACGATGGGCTTGAGACCATGTTCGAGAGATTTTTTGAGGACGAACTTGGTCTGAGGCATCGGTCCCTCGTACGCATCGACGACGAGGAGCACAGAGTCCACCATTCGGAGAACTCGTTCTACTTCCGATCCAAAATCGGCATGCCCTGGAGT
>CAZCYU010000004.1:0-4005 GCA_964503165.1 uncultured Candidatus Peribacteria bacterium
CCGAGAGTTTACCGAGTTTGCCTACTATGCCGGATATGTGATAGTTGATACGAAATTCGAAGTGTTTATGAACGCAAAATGAGAATGGGTCATCGGAGATGAGATTCTTACACCTGAAAGTTCCCGATTTATCAAGCGAGCAGATTTTGAAGCAGGAAGATATATTTCAGCCGATAAACAATTTATCCGAGAACTCGGAAAGAAATTTGAATGGAAGACGAAATGGGCATTTCTGAAAGCGGAGAATCCTGAGGCAACGTTTCTTCCGGTTGGTGATGATGTGACTCCGGCAGATAAGGCGACAGTTCTCGCTGGATATCAGAGTATACAGGATGCATGGATGATACATGGATTAAGGAATTAAGGGTAAATGAATCAATAAAAAAAATCTCTTTTGCTAAAGAGATTTTTTTTATTGTATGTTATTTCTTCACCTTCACATCCTTCAGCGAATATTTGTCGATGAGGTAATAGGCGAGGGAGGCGAGGATTATGAAGGCGATGACTCCGATGAGGGCTTGTTGTGAGTACTGATGGATGAGTTGCTCGTTTTGTCCAGCGATATATCCGATACTCATGAGGATGAGATTCCATATCCCGGCTCCAGCTATGGTATAGAGGGTGAATTTGGTGTAGTTCATATGAAAAATCCCTGCGGGGATGCTGATGAGTTGTCGTACAGCGGGGATGAATCTCCCATTAAACATAGTAATACCTCAGTGTTTTTGGAAAAATACTTCCGATTGGAGGTAGTGTTTCTCGGACACGAAGATATATTTCCCATATCGATGAACAAGTCATGTAATGATTTTTGCTCCGAAATGTTTCCCGAGGAAATAGTTGATAGTAGCTCCGGCAAGCGCTCCCAGAGTCCCAGAAAATAAGGCAATACCGAAATTCATTGTTCATTGATGAGCGAGATATCCAGCTGGGATCATCGCTACCTCGGATGGGAAGGGGATGAAACTGGATTCGATGGTCATCATGATGAAGATGCCAAGATATCAAAGACTCGAAACAGTATCTACAATATATGTTACCATCTGTCAAAGCATAGGACGCGAAAAGATAGGATTAAGAGAGTTGCTTCACGACGGATGAGTATATGGAAAAATAAAAAAACGCCAGTTTTTTTATTTTTCTTTGGCTCGGAAGACTCCAGTCCAGTTTGCGTCCAGTGGTTCTTGTTTGAGGATTTCGCAGCGTTTTATGAAGGTCTGACTCGGTCCGTCGCCGTGGGTTTCGGAGAGGGTAGAGAAGATAACAAGGGCTTCCTCGAATCGCCCCTCGACGTAGAGTGCGAGTGCTTCTTCGAATCTCTGAATCATGGCAATCTGCTCACCGGTGACTTCATTTTTGAGTCAGACGAGCTCGTAGATGAGGACGGGTTTCTCTTTCCCTTTTACCTGGATATTGTCGAGTTTGCGGAATATGAAAAACTCTTTTGCTTCTTCGGCGACACTCTCTCCGACACAGATGAGGGTATTATAGACTTTGTTGATTCCCTCGAATCTGGAGGCGGTGTTGACAGAATCACCGAGCGCGGTGTATTCGATTTTCTTCCCGGATGATCCGATATTGCCGACGACCGCATCTCATTTATTGATCCCCATGCGGACCTGGATCTCGAATCCGTGATTTTTTTTGAAATCCACATTGAGTTCGTCGATTTTTTTCTGTTGTTCGATGGCTGACTGACAGGCGAGAATAGCCTGTTTTTCTTCGTGTCCGAAGGCTCACCAGAGTGCCATAACCGCGTCTCATTCATATTTGTTGATGAATCACTTCTCATGCATGATGATGTCGGAGACTTCTTTGAGATAGATACTCAAGAAATGGACAAGTTCCTCCGGTTCCATATTTTCGGAGATACTGGTAAATCCGGCGATATCCGAGAAGAAACTCGTGATGGTCTTTCGTTCTCATCAGAGCTTCACTTCTTCATAGTTTTCGAGGATACTTATGACGAGATCTTCTGCGAGGTACTGAGAGAGAGTGCTACGGAGAAGGCGCTTTCATTTTTCTTCCCAGATATACTTGTACCCGGTGACGAAAATAGCCACGAGGAAGACGACCATCATGAGTTCGACCGGGTGGGTGAAGAGTTTATGAAATGTGGTAAAATAGAAGATCTCTCCGAAGAGGAAGATGATGAGCCCGATGAAAGAAGAAATGAGTTGGTAGATGCGATTTTCCGCGAAGAGCGTGAAAAGTGCCAAGAAAAACGTGAGAGCGATGATGATGAGCATTTCTGTATTTTCTTCTACCTCGACGATGTACGAGCCATTGAGGATCGTATTGATCATATTGGCATGGATGTAGATACCGTCTTGGACTCCGAGAGGAGTGTTAAATTTATCGTACAGAGCCGTCGCGGTTGACCCAATGAGGATGAGTTTATCTTTTACCATATTTGGTTCGTAGGTTCTATTGTAGGCATCCACAAAAGAAATCTGCCGGAAACGAGAGGATTTCGGTATATAGTTGATGTACACATCGCTCGCTTTCTCAGATGCAAAAGGGATGAATTTATCTCGGAGGATATAACTTTTGAGTCCATTTACGTAGGCGATATCCTTGGTATCAATGAGGGATTTTTGCCCATAGACGATGTCGAGGTATTTCCGAACGATACTGAAAGAAAAAGCTTCCCAGGATGTTTTTCTCTGTCTATTCATCGGGATGATACTGTATACTGTGGAATTGTATTCATTGATTTTGGGATGGAAGTACCCAATGGCTAGAGTATTTTTCAAAAAATCCGGTATCGGCAAGAGATTTTCTGCGAGAGAAAAACCAAGAATCACATTCCCTGCATCTTTGATACTCCTCGAGAGAGCTCGGTCATCCTCAGACTTTTCAGAGAAGAGGACATCGACTCCGATGACGATAGCGCCATCCTTTTTAAGATTATCGATCACCTGAGCATAATAGTCCCGTTTGAAGTTCTGGAATCGTCCGAGACCTTTGGTGTCGGAGAGCGCTTTGTTATCGATGGCGACAATGGTAATGGCGTTATTGGTGGTGGTATTGCCTCAGAAACGGGAGATGAAGATATTGCGGATACCGAGATTGGCCTCTTTGACGAGGACCCCGGTGAAGTTGGTCGTCCCAAAGAAGGGGATGTACTCGATACTGATAACAGCGACGATACAGAAAATAATTATCGAAATAATCGTCGCGATAATGAGTTTATTTTGGAGATAATTCCTGGATTTTATTTTCGCCATAGAAGAGGAATGGTTATTTTGTAAAAAATTCTTTTGCTCGCTCAAGGAGATTCTCTTTCCCGAGAGTCTCGATCGTCTGTTGTTTGATATTTTCGAGTGATTCGTTGAGCTTCTGTACTCATTCCTGCCCAGCTGCATCTCGGAGACGGTTTATCATCGTCCCATCTGCCCCCTGTTTGATATATTCATCCATCTTCTTCTTGAGTTCTTGCACGGTTCCGGTATTGGTAGTGGGAACTTTCCATGAGTCATAGAGAGTGAAACGCGCGAAATCGCTCAAAAATTGTTGTTTCTTGTTCTCATCGGACGACTGGATGATGAGATCACGGAGGCGCATCTTGGCACTGAGTACTTCCGGTGTATTTTGGAGACCATTGATCTCTTGGTACATATTCATAAGAGTCGCTTTTGTTTTCTCGGTATCTTTGCCACTCTCGATGGTTTTTTGGAGTGTGTCCCATGTTTTCTGGTCTCCCGATAAGTAACCGCCCAATTGTTTTTTTACCATTTCCATACGCTCGTTCATATAAATTATATCCTCGCTTTTGTTGAGAGTATTCCACGCTTCATCGAGTTTCTTTCGGAGGAGGATCTGCATACTAAGAGTATCGAGGACTCATCCAGCGGTCACGAGTACGCTTTTACCCTTGTTTTTCAGATCTTCCACCGAGATACTATGATCGACAGTATGGACGTATTGATCATCGAGATTGATTTCAAATACGGTTCCACGGACGGTTGCGAGAGCTGTCTCGTCATTGAAGCGTTCATGGAA
>CAZCYU010000005.1:0-8377 GCA_964503165.1 uncultured Candidatus Peribacteria bacterium
TGATTTCTCTGATTTATAGAAACAATAAAAGTACGGAACACAAACCTGTGTTCTGTACTTTTTTTATGGCAATAATATTTTCCGTATCCGCTCCTGAGTTCGGTGTTTGCCGAGGATACAATCATAGAAGGTGTATTCAATGTATCGGAGGGTTAAAATTTTTCCAGAAACCCAATAATCAAAACTCTGAATCGGGAGATTAGAGAGGATCTCCGATCCGGGAGGATTGCCTGCGAGAACCCCAGTCCAATCAATCGTCCCACTCCAGGTAGTAGGTCCGGTAATATTGTGCGGATACGTAATCCCACCAGAAAGTGTTCTAATAATATTACCGGTTGATGTTGCCAGAAACCCGTCACCCTTGGTGAAATAATGAAAATAATCAGAATATTGCAATACTCAAGCATTCTTAAAATCTATCCTCACTGGATAATTTCCAACCGTACTTGGAACAGGGCTTATATTACTTATCTGTATGCCATAAGTAGTTCCCGAAGAGAAACTCGGCATACTTCCTCCAGAGAAAATATACTGGAGGGTGGCTCCAGTATTGACTACATCAGTTCAGGCTGGCGCAGGGATTCCAGAGAAGTCAAAGCTTGTTCTTGAGATTGGTGAAGTAATCGATGATATCCCAGAAAAAGTAAATATGAGTGAATCTACTGAAAAATCTTTCGCAACACGAAATTGCGCCGAAAATGTCGATCCATCTCATTCCCCGTCTTGCAGACTGAAAATCTTGCCATTACCGGCACTGGCGACGAGGAGAGTGCTGCCAGAGAAATACAGACTCGTGGGTCTCGAGAGTCCGTCTTGTCGGGAGAGAATCTGAGAAACAGTTCCATCGCTTGTATTATATGTGAGTACCCGATCATTCATCGTATCGGCGACATAGAGATATCATCCAGATGAGACCAATGCAGATGGCATATTGAGTTCTGTTAGTGCCCCAGAAGTTGTATCGAGTGTATTCCCGGGACCTCCTGTCCCGATAATTATTACGCCTGTGGCAGTCGTCCCAGAAAATACCGCATTTCCTGAAGGGAAAAGGGTATATCCAGGAGCATTGTTTTGCTCGGTGGGAACGATAAATTGTCTAAGAGAGAGTTTCATAACCGTACCGGTTTCGCTCGCCGTCCCAGAGAAAGCATCACAGAATCCTGTTTGAGTCACAAGACCGACAAAGGTAATCGGGAGATTCTCTCCCCCAGTCTTGAGGAATATCCCCGTCAGATACTCACCCGAAAAACTCGATCCGGTCGCATAGATGCCCCTCCCAGTGATATCAGCAAATGTTGTTCGGAGATATTGCTCGAAGGTGTTGTTTTTATTGCCCTCCTGGAGGGTTTGTTGTGTCTTACCGATCGATCCGAGCGAACCCGAAACAAACGTGATAATCCCCGTCATCAATATCGCCGAGATGCTGATCGCGATGAGGATTTCGATGAGGGTAAAACCGAGCTCCCCCTTAATCCCCCTCAATCGAGGGGGAAACGATCCCGTCTGTGGGAGCGTAGGGGGAGTAAATGAAAATAATTTCATATGAAGCATATTTAAGAAGTAATTCAGTAGAACCGCAAACTATTTTCGAAAATCACTTGCTCAATCTCTGCATCATCCTCATCGCGAAGATTTTTGATAGCCTCGAGGATATATCGGACATTGACCGGTGTATTGGTCGTTCCTCGAACCGCTTGCGGGGAGAGGAATGGAGCATCTGTCTCGATAAGGATGCGATCAAGAGGAACGAATTTAGCAGCCTCTTGTACCTGGAGGGCTCGAGGATAGGTGACAATACCAGAGAATCCGAAATAAATTTCATCCGAGTATTCCATACATGCTCTGGCAAAATCAACATCTTCCGAGAAGCAGTGGATAACCGCCTTGCGGATGCCCGACTCTCGTATATACCGGAACGTATCATCTCACGCATCACGCGTATGGATAACAACAGGGAGACTATATCGTTTCGCAAGCTCAATCATGGCAAAAAAGAGGATCCGTTGTGCTTCTTTTTGTTCCGCTTCTCTGCCAGATTCGAGATAATGATAATCAAACCCGATCTCGCCGATACCAACGACCGATTCTCTGTGGGTAAGGAGAAGTGATTCGAGTTCAGATACGCGAGCATGTATCTCATCGTGCATGAGATTTTGTCATTCGTTCGGATGGTACCCGATCGTTGCGAAGTAGGATTCGTATGTCCGCGCATACTCTATCGCGAGCTCGCTCGTCGGTATGTCGCACCCAATCTGTACAGCATATCGGATATCGTGCGTCTGCATATCCACGATAATCTCATCCTGCCGATCGGCTATCGATGAGAAGTAGGAATGTGTGTGAGTATCGAAAAGCATACTGGACTGAAATGAAATATTTTTTGTATTTTCGAAAGAAATTTATACAATTCTGTTTGGTATAGTATATTCACACTCCAAGAAAAATGAAATCAAAAAATCAAATCACTCTCATCCTCTCTGCCATCGAGCAGATGTTCCCGGATATCCGCACCGAGCTCAACTATGAGACACCATTCCAATTTATGATCGCCGTCATACTTTCGGCTCAGACGACGGACAGGCAGGTCAATAAAACGACTCCCCCACTTTTCGCTCGCGTACGGGAACCATGAGATATCCAGAATCTCACGCTCGCGGAAGTCGAAAAAATGGTCTCATCGGTCAATTTCTACCGAAATAAAGCACGATTCATCCGAGAATCGGGGATCAAAATTGCGCAGGATTTTGGTGGGACTATCCCCAGTGATCTGAAAATCATACAAACGCTCCCAGGAGTCGGCATTAAAACCGCGAAAGTTATCCTCACCGTTCTCTACGATGCCCCCTATGTCGCGGTCGACACCCATGTCCATCGGGTTATGAACCGCATCGGGATCGTAAAAACAAAAACCCCAGAAGAAACAGACAAGCGCCTCGAGAAGATATTCACGACCGCACAGAAACTCACCGCCCATCACCCACTCGTCCTCTTCGGACGGTACCACTGCACCGCCCGCAAACCAAAATGTGAAAGTTGCCCGATTTTATCTGAATGTAACTTTGGTATGAGGAAATAGGATTTATTATTTCGATGTTCATACAGCCTTGGAAAATACTAGTTAATCACTGGTTTTGTATGGACGAGAAATAAAAATCCTATTTCCGAATCATATTACTTTTCTAATCGTACGACCGTCTCTATGTGATGCGTATGAGGAAACATGTCGACTGGAGTTACGTCAGTGACGCGATAATCGGAATTGGCAAGAATATAGTCGAGATCTCGTGCGAGTGTCGCAGGATTACAGCTGATATAGATAATCTCTCGGGCTCCAAATTTGAGAATATTCGGTAAGGCATTAGGGTGCATGCCATCACGTGGAGGGTCGATGATCAGGGTATCTGCGGTAAGATTTTTTCCGAGGAAATCCTCGAGGAAGACTTCCACTTTGGCATTTACAAACTCGATGTTGTCGATACTGTTGCGACGAGCGTTTTTTTCTCCATCTTGACTGGCCTGAGGGACGAGCTCGACACTGTAGACCTGTTCGAAACGATCTGAAAAAAGAATCCCGAGTGTCCCGGTTCCGGCATAGAGATCGAGGAGAACTCCTCATCGAGATGAGGAGAGATCAAGGGCCGTCTGGTAAAGTTTCTCGGCACCGAGCGAATTGGTCTGGAAGAAACTTTTTGGGTTGATTTCGAAGGATTTGCCGAGGAGATGTTCAGTGATAGTGGCCTTGCCCTTGAGGAGGACTGCCTCACCCGTCACAACATCGGCTCGACCGGAATTACGCAGGAGATAGACAGAGGCAATGTGCGGAAATTGAGCAATAAGTTGTTCTGCAAAGACAATAATATCCTCCTCATTCTTTTTCGTATATTCTGGAAAGGTATCATTGACACTGAAAATAAGCATAATCTCATCAGTGAACCGTGCCTTTCTCACCACGAAATGACGCCAAAATCCGATGTTCGTTTTCGGATCATAGGTCGGAAGTCCGGATGCTCGCGAGAAAGTATCAACCTCATGGAATAAGGCATTGATTTCTTCATCTGCAAGAACACAGTAGGTACAGTCAATAATCCTATCAAACTGTCATTGTGCGTGGAATCCGAATCGGAATTCATCACGGATATCTTCTTTGAAAGAAATATATTTCCCCCAAGAGAACTCAACTTTATTGCGGTATCCATGTATCTCCGGACTTGCGACAATCGGATGGAAGGTTGTTTTTTCAAGTTTATCCTCGATATGATGAAATGCCTCACGAACCTGTTCTGCCTTGATCTTGAGTTGTTCCGGATAGACTATCGGGAGCCATTTACACCCGCCATACACTTGGAAATGTGCCGGAAGCTCTTGCTCGAGTGGAGATTTGACCACCGTATCAAGAATCTGTGCCTCATAGTAATTGGTCCGAGACTTGAGGATGCGGAGATTGACTCTACTCCCCGGGATTACCCCACCCGTCACGATAATCTTCTTGCCATCCGGGGCAAGAGCGAGTCACTTTCCACCGAAGATGAGCTTATCGATGAGGATATTTTCGAGGATTTCATTTTTTTTCATAAAAATTTAGCAATAGGTTACAAAGTGGGTGCATAGTATTATTTTATACAAAAAAAGCAAATGATGATTTTTATTTGACTTTATAGGGCATTTCACTATAAATTGATTATTATATTCTTTAATTTCATCATTCCATGAATAAGGGCTATTTATTTGATTCAAGATCTGGAGAAACCGCTACTTTATCAGATGCCATTCAAACGAGCCAACCAATATCCGGCGGACTCTGGTCTATACGGGATTTCCCTCAGGTAAGTCCTGATGATATACAGAATTTCATTGGGAAACCTAATCAAGAAGTGACATTCAATATTTTATCGAGATTTGATTTCTGAGTTTCTCCTGATATACTTAGAAAGGTGATAAATGAGGCCCAATGAGATCAGTGGCACAATTCAGAAATAACCCCCGTGAAACACGTCACAGAAAATCTCTATTCGCTCCATCTCGGGTATGGACCAACATTTGCCTTCAAAAACGTGGCCCTGGAGTTCCTCCCGAGACTTCTCGCAGAATTAACAAGAGGTAAGATTGTGCACGTACTGGGTGCATCCTCAGGGGATACCATCAATGCGGCTCATAGTGGAGTTAAATGAACAAATATTCGATCTATTTTTATGCTTCCAGAAAATGGACCTTCCAAAGTACAAAAACTCCAAGCCATAGAAGGTATTGTAAATAATCCAAATGCCGTTACATTGCTGTCGAAAGCACCTTTCGATCCTCTTCAAGATATCGTGAAGAAAATAAATGGTCCGGAGTTTGTTGATTTTAAGAGAAAATATAATATCACTTCTTTTAATTCCATTAATATTGCGAGAATTTTGGCACAAGTGGTCTATTATTTCAGAGCTTATGCGGAATTATTAAAAAATGGGGGTATCAGTAATTGAGGTGAGGCCATCTTCTCCGTCCCATCTGGGAATTTCTGAGACGCCCTCGCTGGATACTATGCGAAAAAAATGTGACTTCCGATATTCAAGATACTGGTCGCTACAAATGAAAATGATATGCTTGATAAATTTTTCAAAACAGGAATCTATGAGCCACCAAAAAAAGATGGCACTGACTTCGTCCAGGTCACCAATGCCCCATCGATGGATATAGCAAAATCAAGCAATTTCGAAAGAATGCTCTTCGATGTTTGCTGATTTGATTCTGTGAAAATAAAATGATTTTATGACGAGCTTGCAAAAACGGGGAAATTTCAGGTTGATAATGAAGTTCTCTGAAAAATACAAAAAACATTTATTTCATCCTCCTCTACCGATGAGGAGAGGTTGGGTGCTATAAAAACTTTCGGAAAGTTTCATAATCATGGGATGGATCCTCATACAGCCGCCTGAGTAGTCCCATGGATACGTTGACCACGATTAGGAAGTATTCCGGTTATATTCCTCGAGACTTCCCATGTCGCACAGTTCTGAGCTGAGCTACGAAACCAGTGAATCGTCGTCCCGGGCATGGATGAATTCGACGAAACACTTGATGCTATGAGAAAGGCACGACCTCAAGAATGAAGAGATTATCTCCGGGTCTCCGGTGATTTTGATACCACTTTCCCACAAATCAAAAAGGCAATCACAGAACTACTCCCACAAAAATGAGCGTAACAGATAGTATCTAACTCTCCAAACATGCCCCTCGATCTCCTCTCAAAAACCCAGGTACCCGATGCACTGCCTCGCGACATGCAAGCAGTTGTCGATGGGCTGAAAAAATCCAAAAATCAGGAAGAATGCCTGAAAAAAACGTACGATATTTTGAATACAAAATATCGCGGATATCGAGTCAAAACCTACACCAGACTCTTTGAGCTTTTCATAACTGATATCATCAAGCTCTGGAGCCGAAACGGATTCCTTCACTGTACCAATATCAACTACGTAATGCGGATACTCCTCCTCAAAAGTGGACGGTTCCAGGAAAGTGATATACGACTCAAATGGACCCTCATCTGGTACGTATCGCCCCATCAGTATCTGCAAGTGAGAGTCAATGGCAAGTGGATCGATGTGGATATCTGGGCTCACGCCTACGGCATCCAATTCGGAGACCATGCCCACGGGTTTCATTAAAATTATATACGAAAACTTTTTACAGTATGCTCACACCAACTCACATTGCCTTTGATTTAGGAATTTATTTTCTCCTGAAAGAAACTGGATTGGTCGATCCAAATAATATGGATATTCTTTTCCTCCTCTCGGCTCAGTTTATCGATCTAGATCACCTGTTTTCAAAACCCATCTATCACCCGAAAAGGAATTGATTCCAGACGCATTTCCTCCACAAAAACTGGCTCAGTGTTTGCATAGTATCCATCGCACTTATATTATTATACCGACCACTCTTATTCCTATGAATAGGCCTCCTTTCGCACATCTTCCTCGATTTTGTTTATATTAGAATGCATAAAATAGACATAAAATAATCCTCCACATCAAGTGGAGGATTATTTTACTTTCACATTAAGCACAGAGCAAGAGTTCCTCTACTGCCGATTGGATTCTTCATCTAAGTATAACCTCTGTAATCTGAACATTTTCGGGAATTACATCTAGTTTCCTAAAATAAGATGCATCCTTTCATCAAACTCAACTGAGTTCTTCCTGTGTAAAATTCTTTGCAAGATAATAATTTTCATCATTCCCCTTAACTACTATATCTATTTCTGGTTCCTGTTGTATATCTATTCGATCCATAATAAAAAATGAATTATTGAAATATTAGGCTGTTTTAAAACTCGATTGATGAATTTGAGAGGTCATATATAGACCCATCCTCGGATTTGAACTGAGTTTCTGCGAGATTCATAACGGTCTTGTTGGAGTTCTTTTTCTTGTAGACGATAGTGAAGATCTCTGCCCCCTCCTTGAGGGTGGTTGGTTTCTTGAAAGAAAGGGTGACGATGGAATTCCCTGGGACATTTGAGTTTCTGACGACATCCACATCCTTGTCAGCGGGGAATATATCATTGATCGCGAGGGAATCTGCATCGAATGCGAGGGAAATATACATCCGAGAGACATTCTCGAGACGACTGTTGGTTTCTATTTTGAGCATATCAGTTCCGGTTCCGGCATTGACGAGTTCGATATCGACTTTCTTCTCGGCTCCAACTCCGGTTGTGGAGTTGAGAACGGATGTCTGGAGACGTGATCCGGAATCAGTCCCGAATAGGAACACATTGATCGAGAGAGCGAAAACAAAGCTCGCCGTGATGATGGCGACATTTTTACGAGATCGTTCTTTTTTGTAGTCATTGAATATATCTTTCATGATCTTTGATGGGGAAAGAAAATAAATATATCTGCATTGTATATCAAAAGCTATTCAAGTCAATTTTTTTAAAAATTTTGACAAAAAGATTGTTTTCTATACAATGCCCTCGCTTTTCCGCCACTTTAGCTCAGTTGGTAGAGCAACGGTCTTGTAAACCGTGGGTCGTCGGTTCGACTCCGACAAGTGGCTCCATTAAGTTTTTATCATTACTGATTATTGATTACATAGATATGTCACATCGAGTAATCTCTCGTCAGTAGTTTTTGGGTCGGTTCCAGAGCGGTCAAATGGGGAGGACTGTAAATCCTTTGCTTCCGGCTTCGTTGGTTCGAATCCAACCCGGCCCACCAGTATAATATAAATATTACGAATTACAGATTACGAATGAAAATTATTTGTAGTTGGTAGTTCGTAATTTTTTAATAAGATTTGCCCGGATGGTGGAATGGTAGATGTGGGACCTTGCGAAACATGGGAGCCATACTCCCGAGTGCGAGCATCCGTGAAACGGTGCGACACA
>CAZCYU010000006.1:0-5165 GCA_964503165.1 uncultured Candidatus Peribacteria bacterium
TAAAAAGCGGACTGACTATTACGGAAGCGCTTAAGACCGAGTTTAACGCTACGGATAATCTTGTGTATAAGGGGTATCTGGGAGAACTTTTAAAAGCGGTTGAAAGAGGCAAAAAACTGGCTATGGAGATGTCTGAGAAAAGGTATGTTTTTTTCCCGTCTATCCTAAACAGGATGGTAGGGGTCGGGGAAGAAACGGGCAAGCTTGAAGACGTATTTATATACCTGGGGGATTTTTTTGAGGAGGATGGCGTCGGTTGTGAACATATTTATCGTACGATTACTTTCCCGTCGGATACTTCGAAGTTGATAGTATAGATACCCGCATCACTTCCGGCGATGATGGTCCCGTCTTTTGGGACGTATATCGTGCGAACTTTCCCGTCTACGAACTCGATCTGTCAGATGTATTTTATAGATTTCACATCTCGATAGTTCTTGGAATCCGGTTCAAATATCCAGATTCGATTAGAGAGGAGGAGATAGACATAATTGAGATTCTGTGCGATGAAGAACTCGGGAGATTCATTCCCATCCTGGGCATAATTCTCGGGGAGATTGTTGATGACGATGGATTTTTTGCTGTAGGCGGGGAGTCCGAAAATCTTGTCGATTGAGAGATCTTCTTTGAGGAGATAGAATCCACCATCAACACCGAAAGAGATAATATTGTGCCCCTTGGTATCTTTGGTGTCGAGGACATCGCTCCGGGAAGCGAATCCATTCACACCTGGTTTGTGCTTGTAAATCTGTTGTCCATCTTCACTGAGGACGTAGAGATTGGAGTTAAAAAATCGGATTTCTTTCCCTTTTTCCCATGTTTTCTGACCTTCCACATTCACATAGACGAACTCTCCTTTGTAGAATCGGATGAGGCGTCCGGTCTTGGTGAAGATGTAGATATATCCGTCTCCGCTCGTATCGGAGGAGAGGGCTTCTTCGCCATCTGGATAGGTATAGGTTTTGACTTCTCCGCCTTTGACGTATGGTCCGACGAGAGAGTTTTTACCGACGAAATAGAGCTTCTTGGTTACTTCGAATACGTTCTGGAGTCCAAATGCTGTGTCAGTGAAGAGGTATTCTGCGCTTGTTGATTTGGGATCAAAAGATTCGACACCGTTCATCTGCTTCTTGAGGATCGAGATATCGGTGAGGAGTTTTTTGACGTCGTTCAAAAATATCTGCTTGTCCCGGACTTCGAAGATAATACTTTCTGCTTTCTTGATATTTTCATTGAAAACTTCGCGGTTTCCGAGGTCCTTGTTGGACTTCTCGATGATGAGTTGTGCCTCGATGAGTTTGTTTTTGTACTCCTCCGGAACAGTCGTGCTGTTTTGTGCAGAAAAGAGCGATGAGAGGATGAGGTAGAGGAAAAAGATACTCACGACGATACCGAGTCCAAAGAGACTACCGCGGACAAATCGATCCTCCAGATCGATGGATCCCTGAATACGGGTGATATGTTTCTCGAGAGAAGGGCTTTCTTTGAGGACTTTGATCCCTTTCTTGATCTGTTCTTGTGAGAATGTGAGCGCCTTTTGTACGTATTTATTGTCCAAAATCGGAAAAGAAGAGACGACGGTACTGGTCTTATTGACGAGGAAAAATATATGAGTGGATCCGGTTGGGATTTCTCGATCGATGAGATCCTGGACGATACTCTTGGACTTCTCGTCTTTCTTTTCTTCGAGGGAGATGATCTCGGAGAGGTCTTCTTTGGTGAAGTGGTCGAGGATATTGGTATTGCTGATGCAGAGAGCATCGCCCGGATTGATGGCACCGCTTGAGATGTAGGAGAACTGAGGAATAGCTTCTTTTGCGCCCATTCCCTCCGCGATATTGATAACCTTTCCTCATTTTATGAGATAGGTGAAGGAGTTTTTGAGGATAGAAAAATGGAGAACATCACTGTGGATGAGTCCGAGGAAAATCGAGAGCTCCGAAAAATCAGAATTTTTCTCGATTTCTTTGAGGTATTTATTGAGGCGTTCGAGGAGGTATCCGAAGTGTGTGTAGATGTCCTGTCCGGCTGTAAGAGGATTGGTCAGTATGAGATCGATGACCGTGTTTTCTATGAATGATCCGAGTTTCTCGTCTCGGCAGGTTATCTGGAGAATGGCCGTCGAATTATCTGCCAGGTCTATCTTTTTGGACGACAGAAAACCATCCTGAAAGGCAGAGGATTTGTAGAGTTCAAATTGGAGCATATTGAGAATAAATTATTGTAAATCTACATATTATCCAACATTTTCAAAATGTTGTCTGTATCTTCGTCTTTGTCGTCGGCTTCAGCCTTTTTGATCTTCTCACGACTCTCTTTGGTCTGGAATTCTTGCCATTCTATGAGGTGTTTCTCATTGAGGGTTTTAATTTCTTCTTGATATTTGACCTCTAACTCTTCAAGTTTCTTCCTTTCTGTCTCGAGAATATCAAAAAGTCGATCGATTTGTTCATCGGTCATCGATGGGAGGATATCGAACCAATACTGCTTTTCGTTATTGTCCATCGACTCCGTATTGAGGACGAGCTTGATGAGTTCTCCATACTGAGACTGGATTTCATCGAGCATAGTAAAGACGTAACCATCCTTTGTAATCTGTGCCATGTGTAGTGATAATTAAAAGAATAATGTGTGTTTCACGTGCCTATTATATAATCTTTTTTATTTTATCAAATTTTTATTTAATTTAAAGAATATTTTGCAACTTTTGCTTTCTTGATTATAGTACGCACATATTTAATCCAAATAACTTACAAATGAAACGCATCATATTACAACTCCTCGCTCAGCTCGCAAAGAAGATTATAAAGAGACACCGCCCGTATATCGTCGCCGTCACCGGGACGGTCGGCAAGACCACTGCTACCAATTTCGTGTATGACTTCCTTCATGCCCTGTATGGGGATCGGGTCTACATTTCTCCGTATAATTATAATGGAGAATACGGCGTGCCGTTTACGATTTTCCAAGTACAATCGCCCTATCGCAATCCTTTTCTCTGGGTTTGGGTCTTTATAAAGGGATTCCTTATGCTTTTCGCTCGTACGTATCCCGGGTATATCGTCCTCGAATATGGGATCGATCGAGAGAATGAGATGGATTTTTTGGTTGATATCGCGAGACCGGATCTCTCCATTATCCTCAATATTTCCAAAAATCATGTGGTTTCTTTTCCGGTTTTTTCCAAATATATCAAAGAAAAAATGAAAATAGCTGCCGGATCGAAGAAACTCATCGTCAATACCGATGATAAAAATATCATGTCTCATCTCGGAGATATCCCGACTCAGAAAGAAGTCATCGGATATGGTATCAAAAATCAGGAGGGTGAGTTCTATGCCAAGGATATCGAGGCGGGTCTCGAACAACTCTCTTTCACACTCGTCTACAAAGGTGAAGAATACGAGATGAGTTATCCACTCATCGGAGAATACCAAGTCTACAATATCCTCCCTGTTTTCGCGGTTGGTATCGGTCTCGGTATCGATATACCGACGATCCGTGAACTCCTCGCAGACATCCATCCTCAGAAATGAAGGGGCTCTATCCTCAAGGGGGTCCGAGAATCGATCATCGTGGACGGGAGTTACAATGGAGGGTTTAATTCTATCTCCGGAGGGATTACCTATCTCAAGAAACTCAACAAGGAGTACAATAAAATCCTCTTCATCGGTGATATGCGCGAACTCGGAGAAGAATCGAAGGCACTCCATACCGAGATCGCCGAGAGTATCGTCGCCGCGGGCATACAATGGGTCGTGCTCGTCGGAGAAGAGATGAAACACTATGTCTATCCGATCCTCCTCGAACATCTCGGAGCAGACAATGTATTTGCCTTCCTTAACTCTCGTCTGGCGGGAGAAAAAGTCCGGGATATCATCATGGGTATAGAAAATGAAGAGAAAACAGTTGTCTTCGTCAAAGGGAGTCAGAATAGTATCTACCTCGAAGAAGGAATAAAAGAATTCCTCTACGACCTCCGCGATGTTGAGAAACTCTGTCGTCAAGATTCGCATTGGATTGGCCGAAAAAATCATTTTTTCGAAACGGTTATCGCAGAAATTTAGTTTTTAGTTCTTAATCTTTATTCCCTATGTTCTGGATTGGATTTGGTATCTATACCATCGTACTCGTGCTCATCTTCGGATTCTTCATCGTCGCCAAGATTCATGCATACAAATTCCGAGATTATTCGATTCACATTGAACCGGTGACCAAAATCCTCGCCTTTGTTCTCGTAGCTCTCGCGCTCTATGGATACTACCTCATCTACACGGAAAGTACACCAAGTGTAGGTCCAACCCAGACCGTCGAGCAGTCAAGTGGGACGGAGATATATTAAAATTAAAAATACAACCAATATATGACAAATATTCATGCATTTCTACGAGACCCCCATATTCCCGAGTTTCACCACTTCGTGAGACCAGGGCAGGCAACGAAATTAAGATTAGATATTGATAAATTAAAATTGGAAGTCATTTTGGATTCCAAAGAAAAGCAACCCTTTAAGAAGGAGGTCCTTATAGAATGAAAATATGCCTTAGTTATAACGTATGATTGAGTTTGAGGATACGTTTTAAGTTTCGATGAAAGTGAAAATGGATCCCTGATCGTGAAACAAATTCAATGAGCAAAATCAAGAGTTTCCTATAAAGTAAGTACCAGTCTCGATGCTGTCTGATTTTATCTTGATTTTTTTAAAAAGAATATCATCTGAAAAATCGACAATGTTAATGTTGTAGAAAATCCTACATGATTGGAAAATCCTTGAGATTTTTTCTGAAAAGATCCATTTTTGAGGTATACCCTCTTTAGGAATCAGCTCTCCGCCTTAATTAATAACTAATCATCTATGAAAATCTGAATCGTTTGACTCCCGAATGTGGGAAAGTCCTCGTTGTTTAATGTGCTGACTAAGTCATATAGTGCCGATGCTCAGAACTTCCCGTTTTGTACGATCGAACCAAATACTGGGATCGTGAATGTGAATGATCCACGTCTCGAGGAGCTCAGACGGACGGTGAATGGTGCTCGGATTATCCCGACGACGGTTGAGTTCGTGGATATCGCGGGGATCGTGGAGTGAGCAAGTAAGGGGGAATGACTCGGAAACAAATTCCTTGCCAATATCCGCGAGGCAGATGCGATCCTCCAGGTAGTTC
>CAZCYU010000007.1:0-14388 GCA_964503165.1 uncultured Candidatus Peribacteria bacterium
CCACTCACAAAACTCTCCGTGGTCCGCGTTGAGCGATCATCATGGCCCGAGAAGCTCTCGGACCCGCCCTCGCTCGTGCCGTATTCCCAGGAGTACAATGATGACCCCATGAGAACCTCATCGCTGCCAAGGCGGTTGCATTCGGTGAGGCACTCGCTCCAGAATTCCAATCCTATGCCAAACAAGTCATTCGAAATGCGCAAGTGCTCGCAAAGGGCCTCTCAGATAATGGTCTCCGGATCGTCTCTGGTGGAACCGATAATCACCTCCTCGTCCTGGATGTCTTCGGGAGCTATGGACTCAGTGGTAAAGAAGCAGAGAAGGTTCTCGAAGAAGTCGGGATCAGTACCAATAAAAATATGATTCCTTTCGATCCGCGTAAACCACTCGATCCATCTGGGATCCGCATCGGGACACCCGCGATCACAACTCGCGGGATGGGAGAGCCTGAGATGAACCTCCTCGCAGGACTCATTACTCAGGCTCTCAAAAACATCGGAAATACTGAGGTACTCGAAGACATAAAAAGTGAAGTAAAAAATCTCTGCTTGGCGTTTCCATTATATAAATAATCTCTCTCAAATATGTGACTTGATGGTCTGGATACTCTCGAAGGTGATGAAGGTGGCTCCGAATGAGGAGCTGAACAACAATCCGAAAAACAACGCGAAAAGGCCGCCAAGGCTCTTTCTGGGATTAAAAGAACCCAGAAAGATGAACAGAAAGCCAAACGGGACAATGATTTCCTCTATGAATGCCTCCGAAAGATCATTAGTTCAAAACGCTACGATGCGCTCATTCCCCTTATTTTCCCACTCTTTTCCGCAGAAATTCCCTCCAATTTTATTATCGGGGTCTTTTCTCTCGTCTACAAAGGCGCTTCGGATATCATCCGCAAGAACTACACTCGCTCCCCAAAAAACGTACAATATATAAATTTCGTCTATACGCCCCTCATGACTCCGCTCGAGTTTGATGAGAATACGCTCGACCCCGTTATCCGCGGTCGGATCAATGCTTGGGTCGAGGACATCTTCGCTGCCATTGGGTACGATCCATCCGTCATCCTCACCGAGAAATTCCTCCGCATTGCCTCTACAAAGGCAAAAAAGGACATTATTCATTTTATGTCCGGGACGCTCGTTTTTTTCCTCGAGTCCATTCATATCAACATCTCCGAAGAAAAAGCCCATCTCTACGCCGAATTTATCCTCACCGAGGTACGGAAAAATCTCGAGGGATTGAAGTTGGAGAAGTTTTAATCTTTCTCCTCATGGAAAAAGAGAACCAAAAACCCCATCACGAGAAAATATCCTGCCGTAAATAATGACCGATACATGCCGAGATCTATGCCAAGTGAGGCATGAGACAGCCCTCCGAAGAATGCCACGCTCCGGAGGATATAGGTGAGCCCCAACCAGGTCGGGAATCCGATGAGGGTCGCGAAGGTGTGTGAAAAAAGGTCGACTATCATACTCACGAAGCCTCCGAGCATAATAAGGGGGATGAGGGGTACGACGGCGATATTGGCGATGGGGGCGATCAGTGAGAGGCGCCCGAAATTGATGATGATAATCGGAAGTGTGAAAATAAGCGCCGCGAAACACATCGCGAGAGAGTCTCGGAGTCCAAACCACCTCGGGAGAAAAGCAAATATTCGATTGAACCGATCCCCAAAAAAGAGGAGCCCAAAAACCGCAAGGAAGGAGAGCTGAAAACTCACGTCATAATTCAAAATAAGTGGATCTATCATCACGAATCCAGTCGCGATAGCCACAAGGAGCGCGAAAGCACGCATCCGTTTCCCTGAGAGGAGGATGCTGTACGCGAGGAGCCCGAAGACACTGGCACGGAGGACGGACATCTGTGGACCGACCAAGAGGGTGAAGAACCCAATACTCGCGAGAGCGAGCGAGAGTTTCATATATATCGGAAATGACCGAAAAAGAAACGAGAGAAAAATGAGGATAATCGTGATATTGAACCCACTCACCGCGATAATATGCGTGAGTCCGGCATTATTGAAACTCGTTTTGGTTTCTGCAGAGAGATCGGCACGCTCACCTATCAGGAGTCCCGAGAGGAGTTTCGCACTTTCTCCCGGATAGATATTTTCAATTGTCTGGAGGAGTTTCATTCGGACGAGGCGGACAAATCGAGTCAGCCAAAAAGACTCTTTCGTTCCGATTTTTGTACTCATTTTCACCGTCGTAGTCGCATAGGTATCACCCAAGAGGAGGTAGGTTCGATAATCAAACACTTCATTTGCCACAGGCAGTCGAAGTTGTCCGGTAAATGTGACGATATCATCGAGTTCCTTGTTGTGAGCATCGGTAAAAATGGCGAGAATTCCTGCCTTTTCAGGGATTGCCTGACCATTGATGACGGTATCACGGAGGATATACCGAACCCCTTTATTGTTTTCAGAAATCTTTTCTGTGAGAGTTCCCTGTACCACCACTTCTTTTGTAAAATAGCTTGTTTGTTTTTGGAATATACCGGTAATAGTTTCGATTGTCTGGAGTCGTACGAAACTCAAAATTCCCCCTATACAGAAAGTAAGTAAGAAAATGAGTATATATCGCCAAAATGAACGGTAAAAGAACAGAAGTTGAATTGATAAAATGATGACAAAAATGAGAAGAATTGGCGTATTTTTCGAGAAAATATTGGTCAAAAAAATCCCCGATAGGACGCCCGTCGAACCGAGGAAAAACAATATCCGATCATGTACGCGAATATCTGTAATCATTTTTTTGTCATTACATACTGAATTTTTACCCTTCGCGGTAAATCTTATAGAGCCCTCTGGCTCCTATGGCGATCAAAATAACCGCACCAATCTGATTGAGGTTCAGGAAGAGCGATGACTGAAAAATATCGGTATTCCCATTATAAAATTCGGCAACGAGGAGCACTGCCGAGAAGAGGACGATCCCCACATATCCGATCAATCCCTCGATTTTGGTAAAAATCCGAACCATATAAAATACCACAAAGAGGATAAAAGAAACGGCTGAATAGAGGAGGGCGAGTGGAAACATGGGGGACGCATACGGACTATCGCTCGTCGGACTCGTGTACATGATACCAATAAACGAATCAGTCGGCTTCCCATATATCTGTCCACCGAGGAATGCTCCTATAAACCCGATGATACCAGCGAAAAAGAAAGAGAGTACCACCGCGTCGATATATTTGCGTGCCGAGAGCTTGAACCGGCGAAGTTGGAAGAGGAGAACGCCCATAAATCCGACAATCCCTCACATAAGCGAGAAATTATAGTTGGACATAAGGAGAAATTTGATAATCCCTTGATGAAAAATAAAACTCGCATCCCGCCATTCGGCAACGATGTAAAAAAATCGAGAGAAAAGAAACGTGGCAATAAAGAACCAGAGGACGTTTCCGAGGAAGAAATTTGCATTGATCCCAAACTTCTGAGAGAGCTTGTAGAGCATAAAGAAGAACAGGATGAACGCGATGGAAAGGGCAAGTCCAAATGTATAAATCGTCACAGAAAATATTTCTATCTGAGGATACATGGGTACGTATTAGAAAATAATTTTATCGAGCATATTCAATAATCCGCTTCTCTCGTATGAGATTTACTTTCACTTCTCCTGGATAGGAGAGATTGGCTTCGATAGAACCGGCGATCTCTTGAGCGAGTTTCTCTGCATCATAATCAGACACGGTATCCGCATCGACAAATACTCGAACTTCACGACCCGCAGAGAGGGCATATGCCTTGGCTACTCCAGGGAAGCTGGTTGCGATATTTTCCATCTCTTTGATACGTTTGATATAGTCCTCGGCGTTCATACGACGTGCTCCCGGACGGATCGCGCTGATCGCATCGGCAATCTGAATAATCTTCGTCTCGATGCAAATCTGTGGAACCCCGTCATGATGGGCTTCGATGATATTGATGATATTTTCGGAGAGTCCGTACTTTCGAGCGATCTTCGCTCCGATCTCCGGATGAGTTCCTTCGATATCATGGTCGAGTGCTTTCCCGAGATCATGGAGGAGTCCTCATTTGAGGGCGAGTTCTGAATCCGCTCCAATCTGCTTCGCAATCGCTTCCGCGATATAGGCAACCTCTTTGGAATGGATGAGGATATTTTGTCCGTAACTCGTACGGAATCGGAGCTTCCCGATGAGTGGGATCATCTCCTGTGGGATCCCCGTGATCCCCATCTCATTGAGACACTTCTCTCCGAGATCATAGATGAGCTTATCAGCTTCTTGTTCGTTTTGTTCGACGATTTCTTCGATACGAGCCGGTTGGATTCGTTTATCTTCGATGAGTTGTTCGAGGGATTTCTTCGCGATATATCGGCGGAAGAGATCGAAACTCGAAATAAAGACGGTATCCGGACTATCATCGATGATGAGTGAAACTCCTGTTGCTCGCTCAAAAGCGATAATATTTCGTCCTTCCTTCCCGATGAGCTTCCCTTTGATATCGTCATTTTCGAGGTGGATGAGTGTCTGGGTCATCTCGGCTGTCACATCACCAGAATACTGCTGAATAGACTTGATGAGGATTTCTCGAGAGAGTTCTTTTTCTCGGAAACGAAGCTCGGTTTTCTTCTTTTCGATGAGAGAAAGAATATCTTTTTCATATCGTTCTTCCACCTGTTGGAGGAGGAGTGCTTTCGCTTCTTCTGGAGTGATCTTCGCTATCTCGGTGAGCTTACCGGCAAGTTCTTTTCTCGTTACCTCAAGCTGTTCTCGAATCTTTTCGAGCTCATCCTCACGCTCACGCATAACAGCCTGCTTCTTTTCGATTTCTTCAAGCTTCTGTTCGAAACGCTCTTCTTTTTGGATGATTTTCGCTTCAATCTCCTCAGTCTTTCGTTTCTGTGCTTTGATTTCTTCTTTTTCTTCCTCCATACGACCACGTTCTTCGGCGATCTGACGCCGTGCTTCGGCAAGCAAGGTTTTTACCTCTTCTTGACCAGCACTCAGGAGCGCAGTAATCCGCTCTTGTTCGTGAGTATCCTGAGTCTTTGTCTTAAAAACGAGGAGGAAATAGACAACACCTCCCGAAATAATAGCCCCAGCAAGGAGACTTACAATTGTATTCATAGTAATGATAGCATGGATAATAAAAATTCTTGTTCTAGAAGTTTTTGGTTTCTCTGTAGGTAGGAGAGAGATGGATATCTCTTTTCTATATACGTACTATAAGAAAAAAACAAAAAAGTCAACTCTCATATTTGTTGCCATTTTTTGGTTTTGCTGTATAATGGGGCTTCTTTCTTTAAAACCCCTCTTTTTCCCTATGTTGAAATATGCCTGTACGAACTGTTCCTATGTTTATAATCCTTTTATCGGGGATGAACAAAATCCCGAGGGGACTTTTTTTGATGCTCTTGAGGAGTCTTGGATGTGTCCGCATTGTGGCGAATGAAAAGAATATTTCCAAGAAATCCCCGAAAATTTCCAAGAAATTTCCAATATGTCTCAGGCAACTGAGGGGGAACTCAAACATATCCCTTTTTATACTGAACGTGATGATACTGTCCTCGTCCGGATAGGAACTCCCGACCTTCCCCATCCTCGAAGCGAGAATCATTTCATAGAATATGTCGGACTTTTCGAAACCGACGGAGAGCTCATCGATATCAAAATCCAGCCCGAAGAAGATATTATCACCTTCCCGAATCCCGGTCTCGACGAATATGAAGTGCGTCTGAGTTGTAATCTCCATGGGGTTTGGCGGGGAATGAAGATTTAATTATTTTTTCTCACTCCCACTTGCTGTTATGTTCTCCAGTGTTTGTTTTGCAACCGTTTCTGCATTTTTAAGATATTCCCCAACAACTTTTGTTTTATCTCCTGTTTTTATAAAAGAACCGAGTATGTTTTTCGCTTCTTCGAGCTGACGATCGTAGTTTTTTTCGTAATCTTCTTTTTGGAAGAGGACTTCTATATCTGGCTTAATACCAACCTTATCGATACCGTGGTCTTTTGGGGTATACCATTTTGCAACGGTTATTTTCATCTCACTCCCATCAGAGAGGGTAAAGGGCTGTTGTACAGAACCTTTTCCGTAACTCTTCTGACCGACAAGGATCGCAAGATTATAGTCTGCAAGAGCTCCTGCGGTAATCTCGGAAGCAGAGGCAGAGTTTTCATTAATAAGAACGACTATTGGAAGGGGTTTATTAGTATTGCCATATGAGAAATACGAGCGGTTGAGGAGGGGGTTTTTTTCTTTGGTTACAACGAGTGTTTTGTCTTTTTCGACGAAGTTTGAGAGGATGGCGACGGCTGTCTCGAGATACCCCCCTCCATTATCCCGGAGATCAAGAATGAGTCCTTTCGGATTTTTCGCGAGAATTTCATCGAGCACCCTTTTAAAATCATCAGCCGTTTTTTCACCGAAGATAGAGAGAGTAATGTATCCGATCTCGGTTTCCGGGATGATTTTCCCATCAACAGATGGAATAATAACCTTCTTGCGGGTTACTTTTTTAGTAAGTATTTCTTTTTGTCCGGGGCGAACAATCTCGAGTTCGACAACCGTATCGGCCGGTCATCGTATCTTTGCAACTGCATCCGTGAGGGTTACATCTTTGAGTTCTTCTCCATTTGCTTTGATGATAATATCTCCTGAGAGGATTCCTGACTCTTTCGCGGGAGATCCCGCAATGATTCGCTCAACCGCAACACCAAAATCATTTTTTTCAATAACCGCGCCAATTCCTTCAAAATCTCCCGCGAGAACCTCGTTGAATTTTTTTGTTTCCTCTGTATTAAAATATTCACTATGTTTGTCTCAGAGCGCCTCTATAAAGCCTTTTATCATACCAGAAACAAGGTCTTTTTCAGAAATACTTTCAAATCCATAGTAGTTTTCAGCTACTTTTTGATATACTTCAGAAAAAAGACGAAAATCGAGATTTTTATTAACTCCCCCCTGTTCTCAAGGGGTTGTATTTGAAACGGGAGTTTGTTTATGAAACACCTGTGTAAAGAGTTGTTGTATTCCATTTTCAAAAGGCAAGACTGGTAAAAGTGCCATACTCACAACTCCGAGGAGGAATGATAAAAGGCAAATAAGAAAAATGAAAAATTTTTTATGAAAAGTTCACATAAGCTCAAATAAATGATTAAAAAGTATTTTTATAAACTCACAAGATTTCATAGTACGAATTTTTATAAAAAAACAAGTCAAATAATTTTATTTTTTTAGAGAAATAAAAATGTAAAAAACTCTCCTTCCTTCTTTTCGAGATAAGAAAATACTACTTGATATATTAAATACTTTGTCAAAAACTTTTACCAATCAAAGAGTATACTACTCACCAATTCTTTTTTATACTTCAAAACTATTATTATAATTATATATTTAAAGTAAATTATTATATATATAACAAATAACAAAAAGAATTAATAAAAGAAGAGTTGTTATTTTTTTAAAAAACTATATACTATATACAGTTCTATATCTTAACTTTAAGAAAATATAATGTGGCTTGGTTCCCTTCTTAAAAAATTCTCAAAAAACGAAGAAAAACGTCAAATTATCCGAGAGGTTATTTTTCGGCTTACCCTTGAGCAAAAACAAGAACAACTCTATCTCGATTCACTCGAGATCCTCGATGATGAATATCTCGATCTTTTTTATAAAAAACTCGTCGCACTTATTGATATTATTGAAGAAAAAGAGATAATTATCTCAGGAGAAAAACAATCTGAAAAGATTCAAGAAATATATTTCCAGGAACGAAAAGAACAAAAAGAAGATTTTAATATTTTATTTGATAATATTTAAAATTTTTATGAATAATAAATCTCTTGAAAATAAGGATATTTCGAACCAAATACCATCCATAAAAGAAATTTGAGAAAAACTTTCTGTTCTGTTTCAAAAAAAAGAAAATAGAGATATATTTTCATGAGCATTTTTAAGTCTTGTAGAATTTGCAAAAATGAGTGAAAAGAAAAAAATTTCTTCAGAAGTAAAAAGTGCAATTGAAAAAATGTACAATCTTATAAAAAAATAAAGTATTTTTATCATAAAATATGCAAACTTTTCAAGCCGTCTGTGCGAAAAATAACCGGAAAATCGAACTTGTTGTTCGGTATAATTCTCTAGAAGAAGCCCGAGTGGATCTCCATGCACAGGGGTATTCTATTATTGATATCAAACAAATAGAAGAGCGAGAAACCATCGGACAGGTCTTTTATTTTGAGATTTTATTGGATGGAAAGAAAAAAAGTGGTCAAATACAGTCTGGAGATCTTTTTAAGGCATATATCAAACTTGTCGACGATCTTCGGTATACCGTCACGGCCATTTATGAAGATATAAACGCTTCACCCGAAGAAAAAGCGTTCGTTACCTCCAAAATACAGGCAAGCTACCTCCTGTATAAACAACAAAATACCAAAAAAGAGGGAGTGAAAGAGGTAAAAATAGAACAAACAATCCAAAAATCAAACGACGCATCAGATATTTCCCTCTCATATGTAGGGAAAGAAATACGGGCGTATTATGGATTGATCGACAGGATTCTCCTGAAGATAGAAATGCTACTCACGAAGTATTCTACAGAAATAAGTAATGAGAGAAAGTGAAAACTCCAAGAAATCCACACAACCCTCAAACAACTCAAAAACACCACCAATACCGACAAGCTCCGGATAATTTCCGAAAAGGCACTCCTCAGAATCTGAGCGGTCGAATTGGAGCTGGTTGCAGGAACGGCAGATAAAGAAAAACAGGGGTTTATAAATGAAACAAATGATCTCCTTAAAAAATTTGGCTCTTCTGAACGGGTACGCAATCCCGATACGGATATTTTATTAAAAGGGAAGAGAATCCTGGATGAGTTTATTCAGAATTTTTCCTCTATTAAAGAGATAAAAAAGGAATGAAAAAAAGATACGCAGTCATTTGTTTTTTATAAAAATCTCCGAGAGCTCCATATTTACAAACAAAAACTCCGAGAGACAAACAAGGGTCTTATTGTCGCGACAATCCTCTTCCAGAAAGAAAAACAACAACGACTTTGACTTAAAAAACGACTCATTGTACAAAATATTCAACTCATAGAGAACCGTATCAAAAACATTCGATTTTCTTATTCAAAAATCGTAAAAGGAATACATTATTATACAGATATCGGTATATTTAGCCTATCATACATAGGAGATATACTTCTTTATGGGATATTCTTTTACTCAGTATTTTTCATCTTTTCCCAGATGAGCCACACCTTTCCTTTGAATTATTCAATTCTTTACCCAATTGTTCTCTTCTCATTTTTCTCATTTTTGACAAAAGTTATGAAAAATATACCGTCAGTGGTGATATTTTTCCTTTTGTACGGGGTTTTCTTTCTTTTTTTACAGATTAATTTTTAGAGCGTGTATCTTCTTTTTGCCCTTATCAATATAGTTTTTGCCCTCTTTTTCTTCTCTTTTTGACGCCTGATAGAAAGTGGAGTGTTTTGAGTGTTAGCAGTCGTATTTTTTCTGTACTTTAGTCCACTCCTTTCAGTTTTTTCAAAGAAGGAACAAGAAGAAATCATCGTAAAAAAATCAAAGCTTTCTCTCAGGGAAACTATTTTTTATCTCAAGAAAGGCTCCTATTATCTCTCTTTCTCGCTTTTTTATCTCTCCCTCTATGGGATCACCTACGGAGTGAGTCTCACGTATGGTTTTTCTGATTTTTTCAGTCTTTTCCAGTATATAACCCTGGGTATATCTGCTATAGTAACAGGCATATTTTTCTTTTTCCTCCAAAAAAAAGAGCCGTGGAGAGAGACCTTGTTTCTTATTTTTCGATCGAATGTCATTATTTTCACGATACTCTACACGCTGCTCATTTTCATTTTCTTTTTCGGTGATCAGCGACCGGATATATTTTTTACACTCAACACAGCTTTCTCTCTCCTTGGACTCGTTACGATCATTGTTTTCGATGAATTTATCGGCCACAAAAAGGAATATATCTATAATTTCTCACTATTCTATCTTTTTCTTTTTGTCTTCTTTTACCATACGGTGTTATTTCCCCTCCTCGACACGTTTAAAATCCTATTGTATGTTATGAGTGGACTTTCGCTCCTCTATTTTGAATTTTTCCCAAATATCCTCATTCTGAGACCATTTTCTCTTATCTCAAGATATGTTGGTATAGGGATGAATTATCTCGTCTTCTTGGGACTTATTATAGCCCTCCTCTATAATCCACTCGATCTTTTTTATAGCAGCCTGTTCGTCTTTTCTCTCCTTTTCCATTACTTTATCCACCAGAGATTTTGCAACTACCTTTCATACGGGGCATTTCTGTTTGGTATACTTTTCCTCATAGTTCAACTCTTTGCACCACTTAATGCGTTATGATTCTTTGCATACGGTCTTTTCGTCTTCGGTACACCCGCGATGTTTGTCGGAAGTACCTACATATGGAAAACAAAACATCCACTCGATATATATCTCCTTCATTACATGGGACTCCTCTTCACGATTATATTCAGTCTCTATTATTTCATCAGTATTTCTGAGCCGGGAATACTTTCCGTTTCTACCATCTTTCTTTTTGAATCACTCCTCTTTTTTATGAGTTATATCCGACTCAAAAAATAGCCCCTAGAGGGCTATTTTTTGTTCGAGTTTTTTGAGATTACTGAGACGGAGAGCGTCCCGTTCCCCTTGGGCAGTCGGAGTTTTGTATTGATAGGTTCGTATGAGATTATAGGTAAAATCAAGCCATTTTCGTTTCGACAGCTCCATATGACCGATGGTTATGAGTTCTTTGCGTACGAGGAGGGTTTTGATGAAACAGTCCTTGCGTCCGAGATTATCAAGATCAGCATCTTGTATAATCCCCTCAAGGAGGTCATGAGCTTCAGCAAAAAGAACGGTCGCAACAATCAATCGCTCGATTTTCTGTATACGCTTTACGGGATAATTGATATTCTCAAGATAGCGCCGAGCTATCTCAGCCCCGATTCATTCATTGGCATTGTACTGCCTGGTGAAACCCGTATCATGGAAAAGGGCTGCCAAAAGGAGATCGGTCTTATCTTCCAATCCTACTCCTTCTTTATCACAGAGATATCCGACACGCGTATACACATCAAGGGTGTGGTTGATGTTGTGATAGGGGTAGTGATTGATAGGATCAAGGAGATCGAGTACATACCGAAGTGCACTGTTGATTATTTTTTGTTCATCCATCCGTATGAAGATAATGAAAATAAAATACTTCCGCACAGTATATACCAAGAATAGAAAGAAATCAAATTTTTGACAAAAAATCTTTTTCCTATAGTATGCACCGAAGAGTATATTCCCTTTTCTTACCACCCTATGACCAATTATAGTGACGAAATATCCATACGTACAGAAAAACTTGCTCGGATACAATCCCTCGGGATCATCCCGTACGCGGCGAAGTTTGATAAAAAAGACTCAATAGTATCGCTCATCGGACGTGACCAGAAAGGTTTTCGTGCGATAGAGACAATTATTCCGGCGCCTATCGACAATGTTCAAACGGCGGGGCGTATCACATTGTATCGGAGTTTTGGGAAGATCGCTTTCGCGAGACTTCAGGATGCGTTATGAGAGATCCAGATTATGTTTTCGAGAGAAAATTGTCAGATAAACATAGGGGAGACCGGTCTCAAAGAAGTGAGACCGGTCTCAGGCGGAGATGAGGTGTCTGCCTATAAATTCATGGAGAAACTCGTGGATATTGGAGATTTTATCGGGATACAGTGAGAACTTTTCCTCACTCATAAGGGTGAATTGACGATTTTTGTGTCGCAATTCCAACTCCTCTCCAAGGCGATCCGTCCTCTGCCGGAGAAGTTCCATGGCATCAAGGACGAAGAAGTTCTCTACAGACAGCGATACCTCGATCTCATCGCCCACGAGGATACCTATAATCGATTCCTCTTCCGGTCTCGATTTATCAAAACGCTCCGCGATTTTTATCATGAGAATGGCTTTATCGAGATCGAAACTCCAGTTCTCGGGAGTTTTGCAAGTGGAGCCGCTGCCGCGCCATTTGCAACCCATCACAATGATTATGATCATGATTTCGTCCTCCGGATCTCTCCCGAGACCAATCTCAAGAAGGCGACCGTCGGACGGTTCGAGCGCGTGTTTGAGATCGGGAAACAATTCAGAAATGAGGGGTCCGATCCATCCCATATGCAAGAATTCACATCCGTAGAGCACTATGCCGCATACTGGAATTTCGAAGACAATATGCGATTCACCGAGAAAATGTTCGAATATCTTTTTAACAAACTCAATCTCAATACAATCGTACAAATAAAAGATAAGGACGGGAACATTCGTGATGTAAATTTCGCGACGCCGTGGCAGCGAATCGACTATATTAAAGGAGTCCGGGATGCCTGCGGGATCGATATAACCGAGTATGTCATCGGAGATGAGGCAAAACTCAGGAAGGATATCCGCGAGAAATGAATACAATTCGAACGAATGGATGCAATGGGACTCAATACCCTTATAGACTATCTCTACAAAAAAGTCCTCCGACCCGGGATAATCGGTCCTGCTTTTGTGTACAATTACCCGAAAACCATGCAACCACTCGCTCGCGTAAGTGATGAAAATCCCAATATCGTCGAACAATTCCAACTGGTTATAAACGGATGGGAGGCGCTCAAGGCGTATAGTGAGCTCGTGGATCCGATATCACAGCGAGAAAATTTCGCTGAGCAGGCAAGAAACGCGGCTGCCGGAGACGAAGAGGCAACGAGTCCGGATGATGATTTCGTCCTCGCGATGGAGTATGGGATGCCGTGTCAGTCTGGATGGTGAATGGGAGTCGATCGTATTCTCTCGCTCTTGACTGGACAAGATAACCTCCGAGACGTTGTATTATTTCCTTTAACAAAGCCAAAAGGCGAGTAAAATACTCACTACTTTTTGACTTTTTCAAATAAAACATATAATACCCGGGCAAAAAATTGAGGCAAGCCCGCATTTTGGGGATTCGCCAAGTGGTAAGGCAGCGGACTTTGACTCCGTTATTCGGGGGTTCGAATCCCTCATCCCCAACCATAAATAACCCAATGATACACAATTAAAGTTGATTTTTTTAAGAAATCAATACAATAGTCGAAGTTTATACATTATTTTTTTATTTTTCATTTCATGATTGCGATTGTAGAAATCGGTGGAAACCAGTTCACAGTAAAGGTAGGAGACATTATCGAAGTAGATAACCAAAACATCGAAGCAGGTACGTCTTTTGATGCACAACCACTCCTCGTTTCTGACGAGGCAGGTAAAAGCGTAAAAGTTGGAACCCCTTTTGTTGAAGGAGGGAAAGTATCTCTCAAGGTCCTTGAGGACTTCCGAGATGAGAAAATCCGTGTTTTTAAAATGAAATCCAAAAAACGTTATTCACGAACCATCGGGTTCCGTGCCGATAAGACGAAATTGGAAGTTTTGAGCATCGCGTAAGGGAGTTGCTTTTGCAAAAAGGGGAGGTTAGCCGAACTCGAAACATAAGCATTTTATCCGTAAAATAACTCAATGTCATCTAAGATCAACATCAAAGCCCGTCTCCAAAGACATGCTCGAAACACACAAGTTTTGAGCAAAAAGCGTATTTTTTCTCTTCTGAAAAAATTCAAATTTTTCTCACTCATCATCGTCCTCATCCTCCCAATTTATCCATCTTTTGGATCATCATTTGGGGTAAATGAAGAAACGGCGGTTGGGAATTATGACGAAACGACGATCATCACCGCCTATGAAGGCGATGCGGAGGATGCGTCCATCTTCTCAAAAGAATCTGGTTTCATCAAACCGAATAGTACCCTCGATGATACCCGGGATGTTACCGGTATCAATAAACTCCTCTCCTACACCGTCACCGATGGTGACTCTATGGGGAGTATCGCCGAAAAATTCAACGTCAGTGCCAATTCTATTATCTGGGCCAATAATTTCAATAGCGATACTGTTATCCATCCGGGAGATACTATCCGCATCCCGCCCGTATCCGGACTCGCATACACAGTGGCGTCAGGCGACACGCTTGATTCTCTTGCTGCAAAATACAAGGTAGACAAGACAAAAATCGCCGAACAAAATAAACTTGCGATCAATCAGGAGCTCCTTATTGATCAGCAGATTATCATCCCAGGAGCGGTGAAGATCACTCCTCCGAAAGCCGTTCCGGTAATCGCTAAAAAAGATATGCCTAATAAAAAGAAGGCAGCGCTTGCAAAAGTAGCGAAACCAAAAGCGAAAACCTATGCTGTTGGATACACGGGTAAGGGCAATAAATTCGCCTGGGGGAACTGTACCTACTATGTTGCCAATCATAAAAATGTCACATGGCGTGGGAACGCGAGCGCATGGCTCCGA
>CAZCYU010000008.1:0-2159 GCA_964503165.1 uncultured Candidatus Peribacteria bacterium
ACTGGAAATATAAGTTCATCTACATATCATCACTCATTTTGAGTCTTATGAGCATGGTGTTTTATGTGTCATGGTGTCGTTTTTAATGCAAATCTATGAGGAAATGTCCCCTGGGTTGCAATGCTTACTCATGCACGATTATATATCTCTTTCGAAAAGAGATTTTCGTGTCATCCACTGACTCTATCGAGATTTCATGGGAGAATCGAAGTAGATATCATGAAACAAAAGTTATTGAAAAGATATTCTCTATATATACGAAAAAACATCTAAAAGTCAAGCGAAAGATAAAAATTTGCTTTTTTTGGGTTTTTCCATATCATTCAGACTCCTTTTTCAGAAGAGGAGATTTCATATTATTTTATCGCACTCTATCACATGAAGAAACAAAAGAAACAGTCTATAAATCTTCAAGACACATTGAAAAAACTTGAGTGAACCGAAAAGAAGACATCAAAAAAGAATAAAAAAAACAGGTCGAATCCGTTTATTCTGCTCTTTGTCGTTGCTATTATTCTCTCGGTATTTTACACCTACATATCTTCTCCGAGTAAAGAAAAAATCAATACGGATCTTGGGCTCAATGAGATACAGACAAGATACGCATCCTGAATATATTCTGAATTGACCATAGAGGGCGATACGCTTCTCGCGAAGAAAAAAGAACAGATCATCGAAAAGGGGGTGAATAATAAAACCGTGACGGTGACGGAGATCGACAAGATTATCCTCCCTCCGCATGACAGTCTCAAGGACCTCGGACTCAATGATACCAAAAATCCGACCAAAGTCAGTGTCAAAGACGATTACTGGGGCAAACTCATGTCCGATGCGATTCCGAGTATCCTCGGGATGATCATCTTCGTCGTATTACTTGTTTTCCTCTTCGGGCGTATCTCGGGGTGAGCGAATGGTCCGATGGCATTTATCAAATCTCGAGCACGAATCTACGATCCGAGTGCGGGTGATAAAATCACCTTCGCGGATGTCGCCTGAGCTGAGGAAGAAAAAGAAGACCTCAACGAAGTCGTCGACTTCCTCAAAAATCCGAAAAAATACAAGGACCTCGGAGCCAAAATCCCTCGCGGGATACTCATGGTCGGACCTCCAGGAACGGGTAAAACCCTCCTGGCTCGTGCCGTAGCAGGGGAGTCCAATGTACCATTTTTCTCAATCTCTGGTTCTGAGTTCGTCGAGATGTTCGTCGGAGTCGGGGCAGCCCGAGTGCGCGACCTCTTCAAGGAAGCCAAAGAAAAAGCCCCTTCGATTATCTTCATCGACGAGATCGATGCGATAGGGAAGAAGCGATCTCCTGGAATCGGTGGGGGACACGACGAGCGCGAACAGACCCTCAATCAGATCCTCACCGAGATGGACGGATTCGATAATGAAACCAATGTCATCATCCTCGCAGCAACCAACCGTGCCGATGTCCTCGACAAGGCACTCCTCCGACCAGGGCGTTTCGACCGAAAGGTGACGATCCATCTCCCCAATCTCGAAGACCGCGTCAAGATTCTCGAAGTTCATATGAGAGATAAACCTATGGCCAAAAATGTTGATCTCCGCAAAATCGCTGGTGCGACTGTCGGATTCTCGGGAGCAGATCTCGCGAACCTCGTCAACGAGGCAGCGATCCTCGCCGGGAAGCTCGGACTCAAGACCGTGACTCAAGAACTCATCCAACAGTCCATCGAAAAAGTCCTTATGGGCAATACCAAGAAATCCCTCAAGATGACCGAACAGGAGAAGAAAATCACCGCCTATCACGAGGTCGGACACGCCATCGTTGGCAAGATGCTCCCGAATCCTGATCCGGTCCACAAGGTCTCCATCCTCTCTCGTGGTTCTGCCCTCGGAGTGACTTGGTTCCTCCCAGACAAGGACACGGTCCTCGTCTCCAAGGCGAAGTATCTCGATGAACTTGCCACCCTCTATGGATGACGAGTCGCAGAGGAAATATTCTTCGGCAAGGATTTCGTCACCACCGGTGCCTCCAACGATATCGAACGTGCCACCGAGATCGCCCGCGCCATGGTGACTCGATACGGATTCGACGAAGAACTCGGAGCCGAGAACTATGCTGCCGAACAAATCGCCGGGAACTATCTCGGAGCCGAAGGGAATGGTAAGATTATCAGCGAAAAGACCCAAGAGAT
>CAZCYU010000009.1:0-3363 GCA_964503165.1 uncultured Candidatus Peribacteria bacterium
CAAAAGTATTTCAAAAATCCCTCGCAAATCGATTTGCGAGGGATTTTTGAAATACTTTTGCCTTTTTCGTGATTTTTTATATAATGCCGTCGCTTCAAAAAAAGCATCTTTTTTGTTTTGATATGGCGGATGTAGTTCAGTTGGTTAGAACGTCAGACTGTGAATCTGAATGTCGAGGGTTCAAGTCCCTTCATTCGCCCCATTTTATTCTTTATTTTTATTTTTTTAACCTTTTATTCCTTATGACACAAGCAGATTTTGGAGTAGATCTCAAGGGATCGGCACCAATCAAAACACCTATGATGGGTGAAATAGTGACAGGAGCAGTTATTAGTGCGACACAGAAGATGATTCTCGTTGATATTAATGGACAGTTTACCGGGATTATTTCCGGGTCCCACATGCATTCCTCTACAGATAATACAACCGATATTAAGTCGGGAGACATGGTCGATGCGATCGTCATCGGTGATGACAAAGATTCTGGACTTTTCGTTCTTTCTCTCAGGAAAGCGAGCCAGATCAAACTCATCGCGAAACTCCATTCCAATTTTGACACCAAAGAAATTATTACCGTTATACCAAACGAAGCAAACAAAGGGGGTCTCCTCATCGATCTCGATGGGATCAAAGGATTCATCCCAGTTTCTCAACTCACACCAGCCAACTACCCTCGTGTTGAATGAGCGAATCCAGAACGTATCCTCGAGCACCTCAACCGTCTCGTTGGGAAACCATTCAAAGTTCGTGTTATCAATGTCGATCAAGATGGGAAGAAGATTATCTTCTCTGAAAAGGCAGCCCTCGAAGAAGCTCGCGGAGCAGCACTCGAGAAACTCAAAATCGGTGACAATGTCGACGGAGTGGTCAGTGGTATCCTTACCTATGGTCTCTTCATCACATTCAACGGACTCGAAGGTCTCGTACATGTATCTGAAATCGATTGGGGACATGTGAATGATCCAAGTAAATTCGCGAAGGTCGGTGACAAGGTGACTGTCCAGGTTATCGGTATCGATGCTGACAAAATCAGCCTCTCTATGAAACGTCTCAAGGCCAATCCTTGGCAGGTTCTCGCGGAGAAATACAAGGTCGGTGATGTCATCGAAGCCCCAGTTATGCGTATCTCTCAATTTGGAGTATTCCTCTCTCTCGCAGGTGGGATCAGCGGACTCATCCACCTCTCTGAGATCTCTCACGAGATGGTCAAAGAAGTCAGTGACCATGCTCAAGTTGGAGAAAATGTGAAAGCAAAAATCATCACTTTCGATCCAATCGCCAAGCGTATCGGTCTCTCCATGAAGGCTCTCGAAGAAGCTCCAGTAGTGGAGGCTCCTAAGGAAGAAAAGAAAGAGAAGGTGGCTGAAAAGAAAACAGCAGTGAAAAAAGAAAAAGTTGCCGAAGTAAAAAAGGAAGTTGCTCCTAAGAAGGCGAAAGAAGAAAAAGTGGTTGTAGCAAAAGAAAAGAAAGTAACGAAGAAAAAAGAAGTAGCGGCTCAATAAGTCGAAGATTACATAAAATCCTCTTGCCATACGTTTGGCAAGAGGATTTTATTTTTTCCTCTTGCACTTCTGGGGAGAACCTATATAATCAATGGGGTTAATTTTTGAATCGAACACACTATGATTATCGTGAAAATCTTCTATGCGATGCTGGGCATCGCGATGGGACTGGGGACGCTCCGGTACCGTAAGGTCGTCTATAGTTGGACGGGTAAGTTCTACTGGGCAGAGAAGTATCTCGGCTCTGGTGGGACGATCCTCGTGATCACCCTCATCGGACTCGGACTCATATTCGTGAGTGTTGCATACCCGTTTGGGGTATTCGATAAACCGACGAATACCACTATGACACCAACGACACATGAAGTTCCGGTGGAAAGTCAGTAAAAAACATATCTTAATTATCATTCACCCAACGTTTTTATGAAAAAGTTTTTTCTCGCATTTTTTCTCGTTCTCCTTTCATTCTCATCCGTCTCGGCGAAAGGATTTGATTATCGTGATCTCGCAAACTATCCGGCCAATAGTGCCGATAAGCCGCTCACTTTCGGTGGATTCCTGACCGTCTACTTCAATAGTGTCGGTGAATATGAGGGGATCCCGGAGAGTTACCAGTATATCGGACTCAATTTCTCAAATATAGAAAGAAATACTCCTCTCTATAAAGCCCTCCAAAAGGGGGTCTATATGGGATTTTTCAAGAATCTCCCGATGAATCTGAAGACAAAAGAATTCGCAACCGAGGCACAATTTGCGCGGGCGGTAGAGTCCAATCTCGGACAACGCCTCGAACAAGTCGGGACAGGGACTCTCACCCTCCGTACCCTCCTCGACACCCTTTCTGACATCTATCGTCCAACCGATTCGTGAGAGGATACTCCAGAATCTTCTTCCGATGATATCGCCAATATCACTCTTGGGAGTTTTTATCCCATCAATGCTGTCTCCAATTTCCCTATCCTCAATGATGTCTATCTCAAGCTCAAATACGCGCATTATGATAGTACGCAATTCAAAGATGAAGAACTCATCCAGGGGGCTGCGAAAGGTATGTCGGATGCAAGCAAGGACAAACATACCGCCTATTTCCCACCGACAGAGTCCAAGAATTTCCAAGATGAACTCAATGGTGAGTTCGAAGGAATCGGTGCGTATATCGATATGCCGAAACCGGGTGAGCTCCATATCATCGCTCCCATCTCCAGTACTCCTGCAGAAAAAGTCGGACTCAAAGGTGGTGATATCATCCTCAAAATCGATGATCTCGTCGTCGACGAAAATACCACCCTCCAGGAAGCCATCAATAAAATCAAGGGACCCCAAGGAACGAACGTGAAACTCCACATCCGCCGAGGGACTCAAGAACTTGATTTTACGATCACTCGGGCGAAAATCACTGTCAATTACGTCGAATATAAGAAACTCGACAATGCCGATCATCACATCAAAATCACCACCTTCGGGGCCGGAGTCAAAGATGCCTTCGTACAGGCTCTCGGAGCGGTTGCAAAAGACGGTGGAAATAGCAAAATCATCATCGATCTCAGAAACAATCCCGGAGGGAGTCTCGATGAAGTCGCAAATATGCTCAGTTATTTCGTCCCAAAGGATCAGAGTGTCGTCCATATCAAATACAAAAATACCGTCTCTGAGATGCTCAGTACCGGAGAGAATCTCATCGATTTTAGCAAAAAAAGGATTGTTATCCTCATAAACGGGGGAAGTGCCTCAGCGTCTGAGATTATGACCGCTACCATCAAGGATTACCTCCCAAACAATACCAAGATTATCGGAGAAAAATCCTTGTCTGCAAGCTTAAGAAGACCTCTCTCTGCTCTGTATTTTGAATCCGAATAATAAG
>CAZCYU010000010.1:0-3121 GCA_964503165.1 uncultured Candidatus Peribacteria bacterium
AGTCGGTGCTTGATATCCATGGCGATATAGTCGACGAGATTATGATCGAGCAAGTGTTCGATCACATCTGGATTACTCCCGTTGGTATCGAGTTTGACGAGGAACCCCATGTCCTTGATACGACGACAAAAATCCGGCAGATCGGCGTGGATGGTCGGTTCTCATCCGCAGATGACAACCCCGTCGAGGAATCCGATACGTTTTTCGAGGAACTCGAAAAAGACTGCCTCACTGATCAAATCATCTTTGAGCTCAGCGAGACGTTCTCTTAGAACGAGTTCGGGATTATGACAGAACCCGCAACGGAAATTGCAACCAGGTGTAAACACGATGGTTGCAATTTTGCCCGGATAATCCAGGAGGGTGGTCTTCTTAAATGCTGATAATTTCATACTTACGCAGTTACACAACCACGAGAAGTAGCATTCCCCTTGAAATAAGTACGAGTGTAAAATTCTGATTTTTTCCCTTTGTTAAACTGGCTGACAGGACGTTGATATCCCATTACGCGAGTATAGATCTCACATCGTGTTCGAGAAACTTCATTCCCGTTTGTATCGATAAAAGTTGGCATAGGTAGTAGGGGTTAAAAAGAAATAGGAAATTAAATTATGCGTTAATGTCTTCGTCTCCGGATCAAACCATGATATTGGAGAGCTTTTCGAGTTTCTGTTCATCGGCCGTATAATCGATACGGAAATGATTGTCATATTTTTCGCCTTTGTATCCGAGCTCTTCATCACACTGCGGACAGTAGTCGTGTTCTCCATTTACGTACCCATGTTTCGGACAGATAGAAAATGTCGGAGTGATTGTGATATACGGGAGTTGATAGTTGGAAAGAACTTTTTTGACGAGAGCCTTGCAGGCTTCGGCATCCGAGAGACGTTCTCCCATATAGAGATGGAGAACCGTTCCTCCGGTGTATTTGCATTGGAGTTCATTCTGGTATTCGAGAGCCTCGAATGCATCATCCGTGAAATTAACCGGGAGTTGTGATGAGTTCGTATAATACGGATTGTCTGGAGTTCCTGCCTGGATGATATCATGGAGTTGTTTCTTGTCTTCTCGGGCGAATCGGTAGGTTGTCCCCTCGGCTGGTGTCGCTTCAAGATTGTAGAGATTCCCGGTTTCTTCTTGATAGGACTTGAGGACATCTCGCATATATTCGAGGATATCGATGGCGAACTTTTTCCCCCACTCGGTTGAGATATCTTCCTTCCCATTGGTGAAGTTGAGGATTGCCTCATTCATCCCGTTGATACCGATCGTCGAGAAGTGATTGCGGAATGATCGGAGGTATCGGTAGGTGTACGGATAGAGACCGCGTTCGAGCCAATCGGTGATAACCTTTCGTTTGATCTCGAGAGACGTCTTGGAGAGGTCCATGATGTATTTGACATGTTTTTTGAATCCTTCTGCATCATCCTTGTAATTGTATCCGATACGAGCCATATTGATGGTGATAACCCCGATGGATCCAGTCATCTCTGCCGATCCGAAGAGTCCATTTCCTCGCTTGAGGAGCTCACGGAGATCGAGCTGGAGTCGACAACACATCGATCGAACCGCTCCAGGTGTATAGGCTTCTGGATTGGGGACGGTGACCATTTTCCCGCTTTCATCTTTGACTCGTTTGTACTGAGATCCGATGAAGTTCTGGAAGTAGGGGAGACCGTATTTGGCGGTCATCTCGAAGAGGAGTGTGGAGTTTGGATGATCCCATGGGAAATCCTCAGTGATGTTGTAGGTGGGGATCGGGAATGTAAAGATACGTCCCTTGGAATCCCCAGCCGTGTAGACTTCTATGAGAACTCGATTGATGAGATCCATTTCTTCTTGGAGCTCCGAGAATTTTTTCTTGTAGAGTCCCGCGTCGTATCCACCGAGATGGAGTGCTTTGTCCTGGAGATCATCTGGACAGACCCAGTCGAGTGTGATATTGGAGAATGGTGTCTGTGTCCCCCAACGAGACGGAGTATTCATACCGAAGATGAAGTTCTGGAGATTCTGTTGGACGTGCTTATACGCCTTGAGATCGATGTATTCTTTTCGTTTGGCTTCTGATTCGAATGTGAGTTTGAAAGACTCGATTTCTGCTACGACCTCCTCTTTGAACTTGTGGACAAAGGGAGCGAGATAGGTGTCAAATGAGGAGAATGCCTGTGCTCCTGCCCATTCGTTTTGGAGAACTCCGATGAAGTTGACCATCTGATTGACGGCTGACTGGAGGTTCTTCGGTGGCATAGATTCGATCTTGTTTGGGACTCCGTTGAATCCTTCTTCGAGGAGTTGTCGGAGACTCCATCCGGCACAGTATCCGGTGAACATCCCGAGATCGTGGATATGGACATCCCCATTTCGGTGGATATTCCCAACTTCTGCCGGGTAGATGTGTGAGAGCCAGTAGTTGGCGGTGATTTTCTCGGAATTTTTGAGGATGAGACCTCCGATAGAATACCCGATATTAGCATTCTCATTGATACGCCAGTCGATATTTTGGAGATAGTCATCCATCGTTTTCCCGACTTCTACGACGACCGCCTGGTCGGCACGTGCTGCTGATCGTTTTTCTCGGTAGACGATGTATGCCTTCGCGAGTGTGTCGTGCCCTTCTTTGATGAGGACTTCCTCAACCGTGTCTTGGATCATCTCTATGTCCGGGAGTTTCGCAGAACCAACTTTTTCTTCTACCTGTGCGATAACCTGATCCGTGAAGTGTGCCACACGAGAGAAATCCGTTCCTCCGACTCCTTCGATCGCATTTCGGATCGCTTTTTCTATCTTTGTCCTGTCAAATGAGATTATAGTGCCGTTTCGTTTCCGTACCTTGTAAATAGTCATAATATTTTATTGAAGATTAACCATATATTGTGCCAAGTAAATTAGCTAAGACACAATATATAGTTTTTCCTAAATTGCAAATCTTTTTCAAAAAAAACTAAAAACCTCCCTTTCTGATGGGAAAAAGAGGTAATTTTTTAGTAAAATGACATTTTAATAAAAAGCTTTATAATTTTTTAAAATAGTAAGACGTGGTTTGGAAATGGTAAATATGGTGGTAATCCTACATATCAACCCACATTATCCCCCCAACAATAGAGCTTATTATCACTTCGTA
>CAZCYU010000011.1:0-8866 GCA_964503165.1 uncultured Candidatus Peribacteria bacterium
TACCCGTATCCACCCCTCTTGGCGAAAAGTCCTCGAGGAAGAATTTACCCGACCTTCCTGGCAGGCGCTGACCGAGTTTGTAAAAGACGAATACTCAAAGATTGTCTGCTACCCGAAGGGGGGCGATATTTTCCGAGCATTTGATCTGACTCCATTTGATCGAGTTAAGGTCGTCATCCTCGGACAAGATCCCTACCATACGCCGGGTGCGGCCATGGGAATGTGTTTTTCTGTACCGAACGAAAATAAAAAATCGCAACCGAGCCTCCAAAATATCTTTAAAGAGTTGCAAAATGACTTGGAAATTCATAGAACAAAAACAGATTTGTCCGACTGGGCGGAACAATGAGTTTTATTATTGAATAGTGTCCTCACGGTCCGGGCTCATGAGGCAGCATCCCACAAAGGGAAATGATGGGAGATTTTCACCGATGCGGTTATCCGAATCCTGTCAGAAAAAAAAGAACATCTCGTTTTCATCCTCTGGGGCAATTATGCCCTCTCCAAAAAGTCCCTCATCGACGAACAAAAACACCTGATCATCACCTCGCCCCACCCATCGCCATTCTCAGTACACAAGGGATTCTTCGGGAGTCGTCCATTTTCTCGGACCAATGAATATCTGAGGAAATTTAATGAAAAAGACATCGAATGGTAAAAAAAGCTTGCATTATCCAGATTTTTTATATAATGACCGCGAAGATTTTTACTTATTGTTCCTCATTTATTATGAAAGATATCCACCCAAAGTTTTCTAAAACAACCGTTATTACCTGTTCTTGTGGGAATACATTTACAACCGGGAGTACTATTACCGACGAGATCAAAGTTGAGTCCTGCAATAAATGTCACCCATTTTATACGGGAGAAAAACGCATCTTGAAGACGAGTTCTATCGACAAATTCTACGCTCGAAAAGAAAAAACTGAAACAATTGCAAAATAATTTTTATTATGCCTCATAAGACGGGTCTTTTCGGGACTCGTTTTTTTGTTAATTTTTTTGCATTTATAGAGAAAATAGGGTATCATGGAAGAAGTTAATTTATAACAGCGCACCTATGACTTTTTTGCTCCGTAATCTTTTTTTCCTCATCTTCGTTTTGTTTGTCGGTTTTGACGGGGTATTTTTCGCTTCGTCTTTTATGGACACGCCCATTGTTTTTTTCCAGAATCTCCAGGACATCTTCCCGATTATCGCCCTCATGCAGATGACCATCCTCACGGTTTTTGCTCATTTTACCTATATCAAACCGCTTCGTGGTCTCAAAAGAGAGATTGCCCTCTTCCTCGCGGGATCCAAAAACGGTGGCAAATTTCACACCGGCAATATCAATCCGGATATCCGCTTTATCACGAACTTTTTCAACAAAAGTCTCGAGATTCTCAAGAACTTCAAGGATGAGTTTAAGGCAGGGCGTATCCTCAAGTCTGAGGTAGAATTTGCCTCAGAGATCCAGAAGCACGTCCTCCAAAAACGAACTGTCATCGTCCCATCCATTGATATTGTCGCTGATAGTAAATCGGCCACTGAAGTTGGATGAGATAGTTACGATGTCATCGCTCAGGGAGATAATTATTATATGTATATCGGAGATGTAACCGGTCACGGAGTCGCATCTGGATTCGTCATGATGATCGTCAATGCGCTTATCTCGGGTTTCTCCAAGATCGTCGAAAATTCCTCTGATATCCTCATCAAAACCAATGAGATCGTGAAGCCTCGTGTCAAATCCAATATCCTCATGACCCTCCTCATGATCCGATGGAATGAGCGCGAAAAGAAGATGTATATGACGGGCGCCGGACACGAGTATCTCATCATCTACAAGGCTGCGCAAAAAAAAGCCTTTAAAATCAAATCCTGAGGGGTGGCTCTCGGTATGACCAAGGATGTTTCGAAAATCCTCAAAGAAATCCAAATCTCTGCCGAGGTTGGAGATATCGTCGTCCTCTATACGGACGGTATCACCGAGTCTCGCAATGGGAAATCTGAGAGTGATATGATGCTCGGAATGGACCGATTCATCGAAATCATCGAGAACACTCCCGTGAAAACCGCGCAAGGGGTATTCAATAACATCACCATCGAACTTTCTCGCTTTATGGGGTACGGTCACAGACAGTTTGATGATATTACCCTCATCTGTATGCACTACAAAGGTGATAAACCAGTAGAAAACAATGTCTCTCCCGAGATTGGATCGCAGTTTATTACGGAATGGAATTGGCGATAAGTAAAGCGGTCTTGTGCTTCTTTGCTTGTAAAAATATTATTTTTCCATACAATCAATACCAACTATAAAATTATTCTTTTTATGACCGAACAAAAACTCACACTCCAGGAGCTCATCGCCAAGAATTATACCGGGGATGCCGAAGGATACGAGCAGGCAATACTCGAGCGTGCAGAAAGAAAAATCCTTTGAGAAGAGGATATTCTTCCGACGGTTATTGTTCCAGAAGCGCTTGCTGAGACAACTTCATCGGACATATCTCCAGTAGAAACCAATTCGAAAAAACTCTCCAAACAGGAGGCGGAAGAAATCCGAGCGGGAGAAAAAGAATACCGCGAAGCGCTTGCTTTTGTCAGGGATGCGATCGCTCCGGCTATGATGAAAATCGATGCCACCAAACTCCAGATCGGGGATGTCTACATCCGTACGTTCTTCACCTACGCCTATCCCGACTTCCTCGAAGGCAACTGGCTCGGACCCCTCATCAACTGGGATGTGAAATTCGATATGTCGATGTTCATCTATCCGATCGAGTCGGCCTACATTATGAAATATCTCCGTAAACGTCTCACAGAACTTCACTCCGAGCGTTCTATCAATGCGGATAAATGACTCATCAGTGATCCGGCACTCGACGCTCAGATACAAGATGTCGAGGAACTCCGTGCGAGCCTCACGCGTGGACAGGAGCGATATTTTCATTTTTCCATCTACATCACCATCTACTCCGAGACGGAAGATCAGATCAAGAAGCTCTCCACTACACTCGACACCCTCCTCTCTGGACGCAATATCCTTACCAAACAATCGTTCCTCCGATCAGAGCAGGGTTTCATCGCAACCGGACCATTCGCACGAGACGAAGTCGGAGTGTACCGAAATATCTCCACCAAGGGGCTTTCCACCACTTTCCCATTCACTTCCAATTCACTCTCGCAAGACGATGGAATCCTCTATGGGATCAACACTCACAATAACTCTCTCATCATCTTCGACCGATTCCGTACCGAGAATGCCAATATGGTCGTCTTCGCCAAGTCCGGATGAGGAAAGTCCTTTGCTGTCAAACTCGAGATCCTCCGCTCGCTTATGCTCGGAACCGATGTCATCGTCCTCGATCCCGAGAATGAGTACAAGACACTCGTCGACACCGTCGGTGGCACGTATGTCAATATCAATCTCAACTCTGACGAACGTATCAATCCGTTCGATCTCCCTCGAGGCCTCAAGGATACTGAAACGAAGCCCGGGGATCTCCTCCGTGGTGCGGTCATCAACCTCATCGGACTTATGAATCTCATGCTCGGTAAATGTACCCCATCCGAGTCAGCCATCCTCGAGAAGGCTATTATCACAACGTATTCTCTTAAAGGAATCACTCTCACAGATGACGATATCACCGGCAAAGAAGTCCCGGTTATGCGCGATCTCTACTCGGTTCTCGAAACCATGGATGGAGCCAAGGGACTCGTCGAACGTCTCGAAAAGTACGTTACCGGTATCTTCTCCGGAGTCTTCTCTCATGCGACCAACATTAACCTCACCGAAGGACTTGTCGTCTTCTCAGTCCGAGACCTCGACGACATCCTCCGTCCGATTGCCATGTACATGCTCCTCGGATACGTCTGGAATGTCACACGCAGTTCTCTCCGCAAACGTATCCTCGTCGTCGATGAGGCCTGGAATATCATGCAACACGAAGATAGTGCCAAATTCCTCTTCGGACTCGTCAAGCGAGCTCGTAAGTATGGTCTCGGAGTCACGACCATCACTCAGGATGTCGAGGACTTCATGAATAGTCCCCACGGCAAAGCCATCGTGACCAACTCCTCGATCCAACTCCTCCTCAAGCAGTCTCCTGCCTCCATCGATATCCTCCAAAATATCTTCAAACTCACCGAACAGGAGAAGTATATTCTCCTCAATTCCTCCGTCGGACAGGGTCTCTTCTTCGCCGGAACCGAACACGTCGGCATCCAGATTCTCGCGTCCTACTTCGAAGAGCAGGTGATTACGACGGATCCGAATAGGAAATAAAAATCACATTTCATGCCTCTCACCTACACCATCACCTATTCACACCGAAAAACCCTCGCAATCTGAGTCAAACGGGATGCGAGTGTTTTTGTGCGGAGTCCGGTGGGATATCCATTAAGGAAAATAGAAAACTTCATCGAATTGAAAAAAGACTGGATACTCCGGACGGTTGAGAAAATGAAAAATATCCGTCAAAATGAGAGTGATATAAGGGGTGTGCTCTGAAAATGAGAAAAACAGGAAGTCCTGAATAGAGTCGTCGAACGGGTGGAAAAATACGCGAAAATTATGGATCTGTCTTATAATCGGGTCAAACTCTCCAATGCACGATGCAATTGGGGGAGTTGTACGCCGAGGAATGATATTTTGCTCAATTGGAGATTGATCCATTTCCCGTTGAGTGTCCTCGATTATGTCGTGATCCATGAGCTCGCACACCTACAGGAGCGCAATCATGGTGCGAGATTTTGGAACCTGGTAAAAATACACTGTCCGGAGTACAAGGAGCTCAGGAAGATACTGAAAAACTGAGGGATGGGTGTAATTTCGCGAAAAGAATAAATTCTGTAAAAGTATGAAAAAAGATTTGCATTCTAAAAATATTTGCATATAATCCCTCTTGTTCTATTTTTTAATCATTCATATATGGTAGATAATAAAAAGGAAGCACTATGAGCAGCTCTCGCGATGATCGAGAAACAATTCGGGGCAGGTTCGGTGATGAAACTCGGAGATCAGCAGTCCATCAAAGTCGAAACGGTTTCATCCGGTTCGATTGCCCTCGATAAAGCCCTCGGTGGCGGATATCCCAAGGGGCGTATCGTCGAGATCTATGGTCCGGAATCTTCCGGGAAAACCACTATCGCCCTCCATGCGATTGCCGAAGTACAAAAAGCCGGAGGAACGGCCGCATTTATCGATGCGGAGCACGCACTCGATCCCGAGTATGCTCAGAGAATAGGTGTCAAAACAGAAGACCTCATCATCTCTCAACCGGATTATGGAGAACAGGCACTCGAGATTGTCGATGCCCTTATCCGATCCAATGCCGTTGATATCATCGTCATAGACTCGGTTGCAGCGCTCGTGCCAAAAGCCGAGATCGAGGGGAATATGGGAGATTCTTTTATGGGACTCCAAGCCCGTCTCATGAGTCAAGCACTCCGCAAAATCACTGGAGTTATTTCCAAATCCAATACCGTCGTCATCTTCATCAACCAGATCCGTATGAAAATCGGGGTCATGTTCGGGAATCCGGAGACCACCACCGGAGGGAATGCCCTCAAGTTCTATGCTTCTCAGCGTCTCGATATCCGTCGCAAAGAGAAGCTCGAATCCGGAACCGGAGATGATAAAGAAACCATGGGGAATAAGATGAAGATCAAGGTCGTAAAAAATAAGATTGCCCCTCCGTTCAAAGAGGTGGAAATCGATATTCTCTTCAATGAGGGAATCTCACGAGCCGGGGAAATTCTCGATATCGGATCTGAGAAAGGTATTATCAAAAAATCCGGGGCATTTTACTCCTACGGAGAGGTGAAGATCGGACAAGGGAGGGAAAATTCTCGACAGTTTCTCAAAGAGAATGTGAAAATTATGGCAGAAATCGAGAAAAAAATACGCGGATAATTTGCAATTTTTGGCTTTCGTGGTATACTATCCGTGATAGTTTCTAAAAACCCGAACCGTTTTTATGTCAAAAATCGTACCAATTGATAGTCTCAACATAACCCCCTCCGAATGAGTGGTTCTTTCTCCTGCGATTACACGAATCGTAGAAAAAACCCATCAATGAGCATTGTCCGAACTCGAGCGATTTCAGTCTTCACAAACCAATCCTTTCCTCTACTACCTATGATGAGTGAATGCGTCTATCGCATCTATTCTCGGCAAACAAGCAGATCCGGCAGATTTTTCTCGAATCATAAGCCTTAAAAAGCGATTTCGTGAACAGGAGACTGCGGATGATTATCATGCACAGGAGACATGAAAAAAAGCTGAAATCATACCGATTAATTGAAAAATAACCAAAAATATCCCATTCGAAAAAGCTGCATAATCTAACTTGGTGAGAAATAGTATGAAACAGATTCCATTTATATTACAGTCTAAAAACAAGCTCACACACGATGTGTATGAGCTTGTTTTTACCGTACCTGAATCCATCGAGGTACAACCCGGACAGTTTGTGATGTTCGTACTTCCGAAGTCCGGCCTCAAACGAGCCTATTCGATTGCCCATACTGACGGGCAGACTTTCACTTTCATTATTAAGCAGATTGAATGAGGTCTTGGGAGTACCGAGATATGTTCTCTTGAGACGGGTGAAGATATCATCGGAATGGTACCACTCGGACATTTTGTTCTCCGAGATACCCCGTCTCCGAAACTCTTCATCGGAACTGGAACCGGATTCGCACCGCTCTATGCGATGATCCGTGCACTCGAGGAATCACAATCATGAGTGAAGTCCCACTTTATCTTCGGAGTCCGAGAACAAAAAGACTCATTTTATCTTGATGAACTTCAACGAATTCAAAAAAAATACCCAACTTTTTCTTTTGAACTCTCTCTGAGTCGCGAAAACATCCCCTGATTTGCACACGGCTATGTGACGGATTTTTTAAAAAATCCGGAAACTGTCAATCAGTTTAGCGAATTCTATCTCTGCGGAAGTCCTGCGATGGTCCAGGATACACGAGCAAAACTCGAGGAACTCGGAGTTCCGAAAGAACAGGTGTTTTTTGAACAGTACTAAATTTTTGACAAAAGAAAATATGTGGATACACTTTTTTGACTTAACTTCATAGAAATTTATGATTATTTGTTGCATAATTTATTTTTTTAAAATAAAAAATTATGATTGAAAATCCATTTCAGCCTGGATGAATACCAGAACAGACTTACGTAAAGATTAATTTATCTTGAGAGTTAAAAAAGGCTTTATGACTACGAAAGGTAAAATACATCTATTGACCATCAAAAGTTTGAAAAACAACAATACTTTCCAAGGTTTTTGAAGAGGAAAGACTGGACTATAAAAAGGTTGTTTGTAGTGAAGAGAAAACGGCCGATGAAATTGAGAGAGAAATATTTGAACTTAAGAAAATAAGTGTTTGAGAAAAAGATACTCGAGAAGTCTCTGGGGGTGGTGGTGTTGAAATACCTCTTATTGTAAAGGTTGATACGACCATTAAGGGTATTACTGAAAAAAGTAAAACCGATGAACGGATAATTCGTACTCAAACAGCATGTTATTTCTGGATAGATGATTTTCATTTACTAAGTTTGATAGAAAGAAATAGATTATCAGCTAGATTAAAAAGACTTAGCGAAGAGGGTGTTAATATCGTGATAGTTTGAGTAGATCACACTAGATGAGAATTATTAAGAAAAGTTTCGGATTTAGCTTGAAGAATCGAATTTATAAAAGCTGACTGATGGAATGAGGAAGATTTGCATAAAATTATCAGTAGTTGATTTAAGGCAAAATTAACAACAAATCAAATTGAGCTGATTACTCCTTTGATATTAAAAGGGAGCTTTAAGAATCCTCAAATAGTTCAGGACTTATGTGCGTTTGTGTTTAATGAGCTTTTTGTAGATAGTAATGATTCATCAATTTCTGACGAACTTCTAAGGGGCTTGGTGAATAGATGATTTGATAGGCTACAAAAAAATGCCCTAGATGGTTCACACTCAAATATAGTTTTACTATTTAGATGACCAGATTCTCGAGGAAAAGAAAGAATTAAAATTAAATTCGAGGGATTTGAATGAGATTCATATTTTGTTTTATTCAACAAAGTTGCTACATCTAATGAATTAATTATTCAATTAGATAAGCGTGTTATTTGAATGGATAATGCTCATATTTCGAACTTTTTAACACGAGCAGCAGTCTGATGGATTGAACAATGAAATAAAATAACTCCAACTCAGGGACCCTTTTATTACAATGAAGAAACTAAAGAATTATATATATTAGATCCTTATACCATTCTTGCTATGCGCTGATATTTATCTGAACAGGATAGTAAAATCAAATAATTCATCTTTTAAAGAGTTTTTATAATACTTTTTCTCCATATTTTCGGAACCACGTAAGTTGTCTCTTGGCATAATTTCGATTCCCTTGTTTCACTCGATCCTTGCAGGTCTCGAGATCGATCTTCCCTTCGAGCATCTCTATGGTTTCTTTGTAGCCAATCGTATTGAGTCCGAAACTCTCGGGAGCATATCCTCTCTCGAGGATACTTTGCACCTCTTCGATAAGTCACTGTGTAAACATCTCCTCGATTCTGTTATTGATCCGGTTATAGAGCTTGGCCCGATCACCATCGTATGGTGTGAGGAAAAGGGTATCATAGAGTGGTTCTTTTTTCTTTCGAAGCATTTTCTTGGACTTCCCAGTTTTTTCGAATACCTCGAGCGCTCGGATGACCGCATGGTGACTATTCGGATGAATAGTCTGTGCATAGTCACTATCAATTTTTTCGAGCATTTTCCAGAGGTATTCATTCCCGTGCTGGAGGCGGAGCGTCTCCATACGATCCCGGTATCCCCAATCCGGTGCCATCGGCGGGGGGGGGG
>CAZCYU010000012.1:0-3298 GCA_964503165.1 uncultured Candidatus Peribacteria bacterium
AAAAATAAAATATTTCACACTACATACTAGTCTTTTTTTATTTAAAGTCAATAAAAAAAATCTCTCCGAGTTTTCGGAGAGATTTTTGTATCTTTTTACTTTTTCATAGAACCAGTATCGATACCCAGGATCGCATATATCGGACAATATGCAAACAACCCCGTTAGGAGTGGCACGACTCCTATGAGGAGCCACATAGTGTCCCTGTATCCAACATACCATGCAACCAAAAGTCCTGTCCCGAGGATAACTCTCAAGAGTCTATCCACACATCCAACATTTGTCTTCATAAAAAGAAAAATTAATGAATAAACATATTAGAGATATTAGCTTCCTTTGAAGAAAGCAAACTTTCGGCGAGTGACATAGAATCCGATGAGGGCTGAGAGTCCGAGGAGGATGAGGATCTGAGTTGGTCCGGTTTGGACTTTGGTGACTTCGGCGAAGTCTGCAGACTCCCCTTCTCCATCATTACAGACTCCCTTGATAGCGAAGTCATCGAATTTCACACTGTCTTTGGCGAGATGGATCGTATAACTGTTGGTTTTGACATTTTCGAGGAGGGTGTACTGACCGTCAGTCCCCTTCTTGTAAACATTGTACCCAGAGGTCGCATCGGCTGCTACGTCCCAAGTAAGGAGAGTGGAATAACCCTGGCTCGTGACTTTGAGACCGGAGATATTGGATACCATACATTTGGAGGCTGCTGCGAGAGAGATATCGAGCTCAATGAGGTCTGAGGCTCGCATGCTCGTGAGCGGTTGTCCGTCCTTGTCGAGACCGGCTATGCGGAAGTACTTGGTCGCAGGATCGATATCCTTGATATACCAACTGTACGCTCCACTGGCGTTTTTGATTTTAGTCGTTTCGAGAGTGATGGATTCTTTGTCGAGGGTTCCGCTCTCTGTCCCGTATTGGAAACGGAACTTCGCGAGATCGGTTGGTGCATTTTCGAGCTCGAAAGTGAAAGTAACTTTCTTGGCTTCTACATTGGATTTCACATTTTTGAAGAGATTTGGGAGTTCGGTAACTTCGATCGTCTCAGCCGCTTCTTTAACAGTTGTTTTCCCGAGATCATTCTTGAGAGAGACACTGATAGGATAGCTCCCAGAACCACTTGGTGCATTGATCGTCCCAGTGTATTTACCAGCCCCTTGCTCCTTGAGAGTCTGTGTCGCATCTCCGAGAGTGACAGAGACTTCCTTGAGACCGGCATCGGCTCCCACTTCGAGATTGAGGACAGATTCAGCAGGAACTTTTTTCCCTTCTTTGATTGTGATGGTATTGAAAACTGGACCACCGGCACTCATCTTAAACGTTACATTGTCCGATTGTCCGATCACCTTGTCGGTTCCATCGAAAAGTTTCGCCTGGAGGATATTTTGTTCTTGTTCGAGCTTCTTGATTTCGTAGACGAATTTACCAGTTTCATCAGTCTGAACCTCTCCTGCCTTGGTCCCATTGAGGAAAATCTGTACCTTGCTGTTTTTCTTGGTACTTCCGGTAACCTTGATGGAATCAGACGGAATCTCAGAATTGTTATCTGGACTGATAATAGTTACAGCTTCTGTCCCCGTAGAGGTGGTTGTCTCAGCTGCTCCGTTTGACACGGTTACCTGAGCGGATCCTTCAAGATTATCATCTTCTGCATCGATAATCGTGACTTTCATTTTCCCTTCTTTGGTGAAAGAAAGTCCTTTTGAGAAGGTCATCACTCCTTGATCGGCATTTTTGTAAGTATATCCGTCATCCGCGTATGGGACCGTCGCTTTGGTATCATTGTCAACCGTTACATAAATCGTCCCATTATAATCCTTTTTGACATTCCCCGTCTTGTCGAGTACCTTGACCGTCATATCAATCGCCTCCCCTACTCGCGCAGTAGACTTGATCGTGACTTCGAAATGATCCGCCTTGGCAGATGTCGTCGTTGCTGTTGCAGCAAAGAGAGATGAGAGTGGAAGTACACTCACGAGAGCAAGAATAGAAGCAAGGATTTTTTTCATAAAAGTAGAGAAGATAAAAAAATAGAGGTATTGCCCTTGTATAGTAGCGGAAAAACGTTTTTTTGCTAAAGAAATACTATTTACAAAATAAAATAATGCGTGCTAATCTATTTTAATGATATTGAAATTCTCGTATCTATTGAGGAAAGTCGGCATATTTTGACTCGTTATAAAAGTCTGACGGTCTCCTATACTCTCGAGGATATAGTCAATATGCTCAGAGTCGAGCTCCGAAAAGAGATCGTCGAGCAGGAGAACCGTCTTTTTTTCACTCACCGACTCGATGAAATCAATTTCGAGAAATTTGAGCCCGAGGAGGATGGTTTTATTTTCTCATCTCGAAAGGTATTCATCTGTCCCAAAAGATTCCTCATCATGTATATGGACTTGGAATGTAAAATCATCGAGATGGGGTCCTATATAGGTGTGCCCGGTGATGATATCCCGCTCCCGTTTCTCTCGGAGGTATGCCCGAATACTCCCGGATACATCCGCGAAATCCACCTTGGTTATGTATTCGAAACTCAGCCGGTATTTTCCCTCAAGTAACTTTTCTATCGACTCCATATGCTGACCGATAAAATCCAGAAATTTCTTTCGATAGATGTAATATTTCTCCGCTTCCTGTGTGAAAAGATCATCCCAGATATCGAGGGTATCGCTCGATACACATCATTCTCCAATCTTTTTGAGCAGAGCATTGCGATTCCGGAGAACTTTCTGATAATTCCTCTTGACGGCAAGGAAATCTGGATACGCGAGCAGTACCGCCTCATCAAGGAAGTCCCGCCGGAGCGACGGACCGAGATAGAGGATATTCATCTCAAGCGGAGCAAAGAGCACTGCTCGTACCGGCAAGAGACTCATATACCGGGCCCGCGTCACTCCAGTCCCCTGCGAAAAATACTGCACTTTCTTTTCTTTCCCCATATACCCCATCCGATGCGTGTACTCAAGGTCATTCCTCATAAACGCCCCTCCGATACTCATGAGATCGGAAGAAGTCGGGATGAGCTGAGAAAAAACCCGCCCCGGAGGTGGGAGAGTATTGACGAGGAGATAGAGCGCCTCAAGCACATTCGTCTTACCAGAACCGTTCGCTCCGACGAGGATATTTTTCTCTCTCCAGACAAAAGACACAGATTCGTGGTTTTTAAAGGCATCGAGAGTGAGGGATGTGAGCATGAAGTAATACTATGATTTTACCGAAGAAAATCAAATATTTTTTTGAATTTATTAAATGTTATCTACCACTGGAATGTCTTCTTATACCGTTCTTCTTGTCAGGAATA
>CAZCYU010000013.1:0-1657 GCA_964503165.1 uncultured Candidatus Peribacteria bacterium
TGAGGCTTGGTCGAAAGGACTCGTGCCACGAGGACTTTATCTTCTGTGCCAACCTCCTCGATCGCATCGATCTCAGCGGTGTGGATAGAGTAGAGATGCGCGAGCGGTTTCGCACCGTTATCGGCAAGTGTCTTGGAGATGTCCGTGTAGAGGGATATCCAGGAGAGAGGTATTTTCATTGAGCAAAAACAAACAAAATAAAATAACGAGGAGATTATATGGAAAACTCGATTTTTTCAAAAAAGAATGAAAAAATTTGTATCATCGAGGAAAATCGATACAATCAGGAGAGTTATTTATTTTTACAAAGATTCCTATGAAAAATATCTTCTACACTCTCCTCTCTTTTATTACTTTCATCCTTTCAGAACACGTTTTCGCCGATACCAATGCGGGCATACTCGGTGGTGGGAATATGACAGCCAAGAAGCTTCGAGAATGAAATGTTTCTTTCAGTGATATCCCCGGGATTATCAAAGGAGCGACCGATATCATCCTCTGATTTGCTGGGACGGTGGCGGTAATCGCGGTTATATATGGAGCCTTTCAGATGAGTCTCATGGGACTCACCTCCGAGGACAAGAAAAAATGAGCCGATACCATCCAGCATGGGGTTATCGGTTTCGTCATCGCTGTTTCGGCCTGGTTTATTATCAATTTGGTCATCAATAACCTCTAATACCCTATGTTCACCTGGACAATCAAATCAGAAAACACCAAATGACCGGCATGGTATATGATCGCGGGTGTTTTTTCACTCTCCCTCATCATCTGGGGATTTTTCGTCGGACTCTACGCGATGAGCATCGTGATTTTCATCTTCGTCGGCGTCTATATGCTCATGGAAAATAACGCTCCCGAGAGCGTCCAAATCAGTGTGGATGAGAATGGAATCAATATCGGTGGGAACTTCTATGATTATCCCAAGATAGAAGAGTTCTCTATCGTCTACGACCACAAAGTTGCCATCCTCCTCCGACTCAAGACCAAAAAACGCGGAATGCACCACATCGATATCGATCTCAACAGTGAAGTGAATCCCGCAGAACTCCGATCCTACCTTTCACAATATATTGTCGAGGCAGAGAATGGCGGAGAACTCACGAGTAGCGAACGATTGATGCGATTTTTGAAAGTATAATTATTCTCCCCCTTCTATTTCCATTCCTCCATTTTTGTCCAAGAACTCTCGGAGGTCTTTTTTGAGTGGGGCGATAAATTCATAGTCTACTCAGAACATATTCAGGAGGAGACGGCGAGCATGGAGCCACTGGCGAGTGAGTCCGAATTTTTCAAGGACTTCCCGATTTGTTTTATCATTTCCATACGTTTTGTCCATGATAATGGGATGTTTGATAGCTGCCATATGGACGCGGATCTGATGCGTCCGTCCCGTGAAGAGCTCGATCTCGAGGAGCGAGTATTTGTCTCCGATGTGCCCGAGGAGTCGGAACTTAGTACGGGCGAGCTTGGGATTGACTGGATTTTTGACCGTCATCCTTTTACGATCGTCTGGATCGCGTCCGATGAAGGACTCGATCATCCCTTCTGGTTCTGCCACCAGCCCGGCCACCACCGCGAGATAAAACTTGCGGATTTTTCGATCGTTCATCTTCTTCTGGAGGGCCTTCATGGCACGATCATTTTTGGCGATGAG
>CAZCYU010000014.1:0-2911 GCA_964503165.1 uncultured Candidatus Peribacteria bacterium
AAAAAATTTTGGAAAGAAAAGACCAACGCCCGGGGCTTAAATTTTTGGCGTGTTGTGCCGGCGGGTGTTATTTGAGGTTGACGGGGACAGGGGCGTTACGAATGGCTGTTTTGGCCCTGTGAGACAACTCCATATTGCTCTGTTGGACATGCGAATGGATTCGCGAGAGAATCTGAGGATGTTTAAGTCCTTGTCTCTGCAGCTCTCCGTATTTAGCCAGTGCCTGATCTTTGCAGAATTTCGGCAGGTTACGTCTTTTGAGGGCTACAACTGTCCCGTTACCACTTCTACCTTTTGCCATGGAACACGTCTCCTTCTGTACTTTTTTCCCATACCCTGAACCCAGTGACGAGATGTCCTGGAGAGTAAGGAGTTCCTGTACCGAATATCTGTACGGAACAAAAGGCATTGTAGTGATTTTTTTGGAATGTCAAGGTTTTTTTGAAAGTTTTATTCATAAAAATATAAAAGAGTCAATATCAGTTGTTTTGCGTGGGGGGATTTTTTGTGATAGGATAGAGGGAATTAATACTTTTATCTTTATGGCTGACCCAGTACTTACTCCCACTATACCAGAAACTTTCGAAGACCGTCAGGTTGATAATGAGGGGTTTTTTCAGGTGATGGAAGAGAAGCTCCCGGAGATTCTCTCGTCTGCGGAAGTCCGAGAAAAGACACGACTTGATCTCAAGGGGCTCATTATGAGTATGAAGAAACAGAAGTTCATCCAGGGGGTGACAGAGTGGACGGCGGTGGAGCAGAAGAGCTTTTTTGAGAAAGTGCAATCGGAGATCATTAACTCGGGGATTCTTTTCTCTGAGAAGGTGCGAGAAAAGATCCAGGAGATTATCGAGCAAGAGATTTGGCGGGAGATCAATGATGAGGGGTTCAAATATAGCCTCCATGATGGGAATGGGAATGTACTTATCCATGACATGAATATGTCGAAGGACTTTATAGAGACGAGTTTCCTCGTGAATATCGATACGACGATCATCCCACTTGATCTCCATCTGACGGTGAGTGAATCGGAATCTATCGCTGACGCTGAGAATAAACTCAGTCGATATCGCGGGAAGTATAATGCGCTTATCTTGGTCGATACTGGTAATCGTCCAATAGGGGTGGTCCGATCTGATATGTTGGCAGAATATAGGGAAGCGGGGAATACCACGCTTGCGGGCATCACACATATTCCTCAGGTATTTGGACATTATACGACATCAATCAAGGATGCGAAAGAAATCATGCAACAACATACGATCAACATCCTCCCAATTATCGATAGAGATACCAAAATACTTATCGGTATCCTCACTAATGACACGCTTGTCCGCAAGGATATCCAGTATTATTCGACCAAGTCTCTCACAGAGCTGAGTCTTGATTGCCTCAAATCAAGCACAGTTTAAAAATTCTCACCATAGAAAAAGTCCGTATATAACGGGCATACGTCAAATGAAACATACCTATATACGGACTTTTCTTTTTGGGCGTTCGAGCCTATCCATCGGCTAGAATCAGTGTCTACTGCATTCCCGTCCTTTTATACCGAGAGTGACGACCTCGTTACATGGAGAGGAAGAATATTCCTTCACATGAGATTTGTATTTTTTATTTGTAAAAAAATTTATTTTTGTTTGGTACTTGCGGCGATATGGATTCACCATGTAAAGCAGTAGACATAAATTATTAAAACACATAAAATCGTTTTTGTCAAAAAAAAGAGATACTTTTTTCTAAAAACTTGCATTTTCTTCAAAAAAACCTATTATTGGTGAGGAATAAGGAACGAAAATTTTCATTCCCTACATCATAATAATCATATCTATGAAACCACAGCAAAAGGTTCCGAAGGGTAATTATGCCTTTATCGATGCTCAGAATCTCAACTCCGGACTCCACAAGCTCGGGTGGAAAATCGATTGGAAACGATTCCGTCAATATCTCTCCGATGAGCATAATGTCGAGGTTGCCTATGTGTTTTTCGGATTCATCGTCGGCAATCAGGACCTCTACCTCGTCCTCCAGCGAGCTGGATTCGTGGTGGTCTTCAAAGAGATCCTCACCGTCCAGTCGGGCGAGGTCAAAGGCAATATCGATGCCGAGCTCATCCTCCAGGCCATGATCGATTATGACCGGTACGACAAGGCACTCATCGTTTCCGGTGATGGAGATTTCACCTGTCTCCTCCGCTACCTCGACCAAAACGGCAAATTTGAAGGACTTATCGCTCCGTATGAAAAGTCTCTCTCTTCCCTCATCGCCAAAGCCGCCGATGGCAAGATCGAACATCTCCGCTCGCTCCGTAGGAAAGTCGAATACAAGTATTCTCATGAACTCACTCCCAAGAAAGAACCTCGCCCACCGGTCCAATCTCCGGCAATTCCATCAGTCCCTCCAACCAAACAGGCGGCCATATCCAAGACACCTCCCCAGAGGAGAGTCCCCAATAACCGCCCACCAGTCCAGTCTCCCACAGTACCGAAAGTTGGACCGTCTCCCAAGAAACCATTCTCTCCCGCACCCAAGCACAGGAATCCACATCCAGTAGTGCCAAAACCACAGAAAATCGTCCTCCCGAGAAACAAGGGAGACGACGATTATGGTGAGTTTTGGGAATAAGGTGTTGAATTTTTATAAAAGAATGCCATAATATTCCAGACGCTATTCTTTATCTCCAATTTACTTTTTTATCTTCACCCCCATGAAAACCCCAAAATCCCTCTACTCCCGCCTCGCACTCATAACCTCCGTCACACTCGTGGTCGGATACTTCGTGGTGTATGCAGCATGGAGTAGTCTGACAGATCAGGAAGTAGCACCTGGTACAACTGTTACTACAGGACTCATGACCAAAATCAAGACCAATTTTGATGATCTCGATACCCGAGTCACCAATCTCACGGCA
>CAZCYU010000015.1:0-13122 GCA_964503165.1 uncultured Candidatus Peribacteria bacterium
GCGGCTTCGACAGCGGCATTGAGCGCGAGGAGGTTGGTTTGGAAGGCAATCTCATCGATCGTCTTCACAATCTTCTGAGTTTGTTCACTGGTTGCTGAAATTTCTTGCATCGAGACGATAAGTTTTTTCATCGATGCATCAGCATCTTGGATTACCTCACCAGCCTCCTTCATAAGCTCATCTGCCTGTCTGGCATTATCGGCACCTTGATGAATCATGGCACCGACTTCTTCCAATGAAGCAGACGTTTCTTCAACTGCAGCCGCTTGTTGTGAAGCCCCATCTGCCAAAGTCTGACTGGAGGAAGACACTTCACCTGCTGCAGCCGACACTTGTTCAGCCGCATCATTGAGCGATACACTGACATTCTTCAGGGTTGTGGAAATCCCACGACCGAGCAGAAAGGCAAGTGCTGATCCGATGACAATGCCTACTACACTGAGACCGAGAGCAATGAATCCAAGAAATTTTGAACGATCTTTGGCAAGAGTACTTACTTTGCCGGTATCATCCTTAGCTTCATTGAGGAGTTTTTCAAGCTCTGACTCGACAACATGGGCTGCACTACTGACAGTAGGCTTGAGACTCATTCGCTCCTCTTCTGGAGCTGCAATCATGGTCTCAAAGGCCTTTTGATACGCGGCAGATAGGGTTAGGATATTTTTTGATCCATTCACCAAGGCTGGTATATCTGCCTTTTGGGCAAGAATACCAATAGTATCGAGCTCGTCTTCGAGCTCGGCCATACTATTGCGTTGCTTCTTGATATAATCGACTTTTTCGGGTGTAAGAAGGAAATCCTTCTCATACCGACGACAATTTCCAAGAGCTGTTGTTGCAGCACTTACGCGCATAGCCATATTGACTTCGTGTTCGAGAATTTCCGTGAGCTCGTGCGAGCTCGACGAGAGAGCAAACTGGTAAATACCCATAACTGAGGCAGTCAGCAACAGCACTATTGCGAATCCACCTCCGATTTTTGTACCGATGGTTACTGATTTCATACCACTACCTCCATAGGGAAGTTTGATTTTTAGATATTGGCTATCGCCTTGTCGAGATCGAGAAAAATTACCAGCTCATTGTCCGACTTCTTACCGAAACCGATGACATGTTCGTCGTCTGACTGGACAACGGATGAGTTTGACTCGATTTCTGAATCGAGAAAATCCATCACCTCATCGACATGATCGACGAGGAGCCCAATCTGAATAGGAGCTTGATCAGGCCTTTGGATCTCAACGATGACGATGCTCGTCTTCTCAGTGATATCCGTAGTACCCATACCAAAGGCCATCTTGAGATCGATGATGCTAAATACCTTGTCACGAAGCGTGATAACGCCTATATGACAAGATGGAAAACCAGGGACGCTGCGGATGATAAAATCCTGGGCCTTAATGATTTCCCGTGTCCTGAGAACAGGAATTCCATACTTCTCACTTCCAAGGTGAAAGGTGAGACGTTTCTTTTCGGAACCATTTTCCTCTACGATAATATCCATGGTAATTCTCCCTATGTGTTTGAGTTACATATGTTAAAGAGCAGAAAAAATTTATTTTGATAATATATCTATATGAACGGTGGTCTTGAATATTTAACCTACCGGTTGGTAGATTATATTAAAAACACCTATTTATCAAAAAGATTTTTTGAGACAAAGTACTGACATTTATTTTTTTTACGTGTAATCTATTTTTTATTTATATTTGTTGTACTTATACGCGAAAATCCAAAGAAATCAAATTTTTTGCATTTGGAAATCTCCGAGAAATCTTTATAATATCGGTGGCTTATTTTTTCACTCCACCACCCATGCCCCAATCTCCATTTGCTTTCGAAGTTATCAATGATCCCAAACAAAATACCCTCGACAATCTTGTATTTGAAATCGAGGAGACGAGTAATCTGGAGTTCTTCAAGAAAGTCTCTCTCCCCGAAGATATCGCTCGAGAAATCGAGACCAAGAGCCAAGAAGTCGAGAAATCGAGTTTCTGCATCTCGACCTATTTTCCGCTCTTTGGTGCGAAAAAAATTCACATCCTCTATATCCACGACAAAACCGCATATACAAAGGAACTTGCAGATTTGCTCAAAAAAATCGATGGGGATATCGCTTTTTATACGAGCCGAAAGGATCAGATTTTCCCGATTATGGACACACTCCTCCTCACCGGGTACCAGTTCGATCAATACTTGTCCAAGAAAAAACCACGCAAGTTCGCCGTCATCCACGAAGCCATGCCCGACAGACTCCGGGCCGAGATCATGGATCGAATGAGTCTCCTCTCCTCGATCTATCTCGTACGGGATATGGTCAATACACCCGCCTCCCTCAAGTATCCTCGTCGTCTCGCCGAGCAGATGATGAAACTCCCCTTCCGTCACACCAAGGTGACGCTCATGGACAAGAAGGAACTCGAGATCAAAGGATTCAATCTCCTCCTCGCCGTCGGTGCTGGGAGCGACAAAGACTCATGTGTGCTTGTTTTCGAGCGCATGATTGACAAAAATCTCCCCACCTACGCGCTCGCCGGGAAGGGACTCACCTTCGATGCCGGAGGCCTCCAGATCAAACCAGATACTGCCATGCTCGACATGAAATCGGATATGGCTGGAGCCGCGGTTGTCGCTGCAACTCTCCTCTATCTCGATGCCCATGATGATCTCCGTTGCAATATCATCGCTGCAGTCGGACTCGCTGAAAATATGCTCGGTGGCAATGCTATGAAGCCACTCGACATCATCAAGGCCCACAATGGCAAAACCGTTGAGATTGGACATACCGATGCCGAGTGACGTCTCGTCCTCGCCGATCTCCTCTCCTATCTCGAAACCACCTATGCACCTGAGACGATTATCTCCGTCGCAACCCTCACTGGTGCGGTTATCCATGCCATCGGGTACGATTATGCGGGGATCATCGGGAATAATCAGGAGATGATCGATGAAATGATTCAAAATCCTGCCGGAGAAGAACATCTCTGGCAACTCCCGCTCGATACTCATATGATCGAAAGTGCCAAAGGAAAAATCGCCGATGTGAAAAATATCACCGATGGATACAAGGCTGGTGCGAGCATGGGTGCCGCCTTTCTTACCCACTTCGTGAAGAAAAGTAAGCTCGTCCACATCGATATCGGCGCAACCGCTTACCGAAATGACGCCTATTCTTACTTTCCAAAAGGTGGAACGGGATTCGGAGTCATGACGCTCGTGAAGTTTTTGATGAGGAAATAGTTATTTTTTCTTTTTCTCTGCTATCCTCTCTATTGTCGTCTTGAGAAGAGACGCGAGTGTATTTTTTTCGTCTTCCTTTTCGGCTTCTTTTTCTTTTTTGTCTCCAGTTTCTTTCTTGTCCCCAACTCCCCAACTTGGATCGGAAAAATTCCCAATATAATTTTCCACTTTTCCAATATAAATAACAATGGCTAATTCAAGTGTTTCAATCATTTCCTTATAAAATGGATGTTTATGGTGCTCAGAAAGTCTTTCTTTGGCCGAAGAATGAAGAGAAACTTTATATTTTTTCCAATCTATTGACGCTATCTTTTTATGAGAAGATATTATTTCTTCCATTAATGTATATCCGATATCCTTAAGAATGTCTTTTTCATCAAAGATGATTTTAATAAGGGCATAATAGATATCCTGAAACATACCCCTACTCTTATCTATTTGAGTAATAGCTTCCCCTACACTTAAAATAGGATTGAGTTCAAAGTTTGGATCATTCTGATAATTGTATCGGATATTTTTTATCAACCCCCCCTGTATCCTTGTGTGAAGGAGTTGGAATTTTTTGATAATATCCCCTAGATCATCCATTCCCTTTGTGGTACTATACCCATCAGAGAGTATGCGGACATTCTTCCCATATTTTCCCGTTATACGTTCTATGGCGACAAAGACTTGCAAGAGATCTCGTGAAGAATCTATAGCACTTATTTCTTTTTGGAGTCATTTGAGGATGTCTATATATTTCCAACATTTCATCTCATATTCCCGCAGTATGCCTCATACAATATCCAGCTGTTCGGAGATGGTTTCCATATATCGTGATCAGATAGCTTGGCAGATGAGAGAATTTGTATCCCCTTTGAGAGCATCCATTCCATTTGGATTTTGTACCTTCTCTTTTAATTCAGATAGAGAATCAAGATATTTAGCAATAGACGATTCTTTTGTTTCACCCGGCTTCTCCTGGAGGAGGAGGCGGACTTCTTCGGCTCGGTAGAAAGCATTGAGAGCCATGCGGGAAATTTTGGGATTTTTAAAAATCCGGATATTACAGAGATTAGCTATGGTATCGAGAGAAGTGGAAGAAAGGCTCTTGTTTGTCTGTATGAGGATATCTGCGGCCGCGAAAAGCTCTTTGCATTGCTTGCGGAGAATCTCGTAATTATAATTACTTTGTTGTATCTCATGCGTCACGGTATGTGCGGGAGAGATTCGTATCATCTCCATGGTATTGATCGTATCATTGAGGAGGGCGAGAATATGTTCAAAATTGGTATGCCAATAAGTTTTTGCATTCTGGAGCGACTCTTTAAAATCATCCATCTGATCAAGAGAGTTTTTTTTCTGTTCATTAAATATGGACTTGTTCGTCGTATCATCAAAAGATTGTTCGTTGTAATCTATACGCACATTTCCCATCTGGATCGCAAATATGATATCCGTGTATTCGGCGATATCAAAATCCATCCACTGTGAAATTACCTTTTCTTTCTCGAGAAAAAGACATGTTTCTTTCCAAATCTCCATCTCCTTGAGGCGACTCTCGAGCTCCTTGTTTCTTTCAACAGATACCGAAGCCCTATTGCCGAGTTTGGGTCAAGAAAAAGAATGAGGCGCAGGGCTATTCATGGATAAATGTTAGATTTTTTTAATGATTATTGTAAAACTTCTCCGTCGATGATATTCTCTTTTCCCTTTGTTATCACCTTTTGTCCCGGCTGTACACCGGAAACAGAACTCTCCGTTCCATCTCCTGAGAGGATAGTCACGAGGGTGAATTGGACTGTGTTCTCTGCGAGGACATACACTCCCGGCTCTCCATACTTGGTGATGATGGCTGCATTTGGGAGGATAATTCCTTCCTTAGCTTCAGTGTTTTTACGACTTAATAATACTTCAACCCGATCTCCGATCGAGAGAGGAGTGTCAGTAAGTTCGAGTTCGGCGTATTGTTTGTTGTGAAGGGGGTCAGCTTCTTTTCGAATGGTTACCACCTTGGCGAAAAGGGCCCCCGAGAGAGTATCCAAAAGTGGAGAAATTGCAACTTTTTGTCCCATTTCGAGTGGAGTTTCTGAGAGGCTGAAGTTAATCCGGATGAGACTCGCTGGGATGCTCGAGACGGAGAATACTGGCGTACCAGCATTGACAACGGTTCCGACATCGGCGGTTTTGGAGAGGATAATCCCGTCAAATGGAGCGCGGATAATCCCTGACTCGATGGTATTATTTGCGAGGTTTCGATTCATGGATACCTCGGACATTTTGGAGTCGAGTTCGGTGTTTTTGGAGTCGATCTCGGCGATTTTTGCTTCGATCTCTCGGAGTTTACTCGTCTTCTCGGCTTCGAGAATGGCTCGACCTTTTATGACTTCTTGTGTCCCAATCTGGGCCATCCGGAGCGCATCTTCTTTCATCCGAACAGCGATATTGAGTGCATCGATATTTTTTCGGACATCGCTCGCAGAGGTATCTTTGCCGGTTCGTGCCATGGTGAGATTTTCTTCGGCAAGTATACGAGCATCTTCAAGTTGCGTGAGTTTGAGCTCTGCTGTTGAAGCAAATGTATCAAGTCCATTGATACTCCCCTTGATACCGGCCCCATCGGATGTAAGGATTGAGAGCTCGACATTACCGAGGAGGGTCGATGTTTGGGTTTTGAGAGCCTGAAGCGCACTATCCGGGAAGTTCGAAGAGGTGATCGAATTTTCGAGGACATTTGAAACGGCATGGAGCATATCTCGGAGGTCGGTCATAATGAGGAGAGAGCGATTGAGTCCTTCTTTGAGAGTATCTTTTGAGATAGTGGTTTTGCCAACTATATTCGCATAATACCATGTATACATCGCCTCATATTCTGTGTTAAATTTCCGAAAAGTACTCTCTGCTTCGGTTTTGCTGCTCGAATTCTTGGCTCCGAGATAGATCTCATATCCGTCATTTTTCGCCCTATTTGCATCCGTTACTCCGATGACTTCATCGGTGAAATCTCTCGCATTTCGTGCGATGATAAAGGCATTGGACATACTTGAGAGCGTATTTTTTTGAATGTTCGCATCCTCGATCGCGAGGAGGCGGCGCGTATTTTCGAGGGCATTGGTCGCATAGGTGAGATTCTTGGTTGCTTGGGACACTTGCTCGGCACTCGATGAGAGCGATCCTGAAAATATCGCGAGCGAGTTTGCGAGATTCGTACGCGCAAGTTCGAGATCCTTGCGAGCAAGCTCGACTCCGATATCCGCTTTTTTGGTATCATTCGCCATATTGGCGATTCGCTCATTGTAAAGGATATCGAGCGCTTTTCGGATCTCTGTGGTACTTAAGCGCATCACATCCACACTCAATCCCATTCGTGCCATATCACCGAGCACGCCCGAGAGTCCTGCCGACATAATCCCCCCTTCTTCATTGGAGAGCGTCGCGAGGATTTGTCCCTTTTGGACGGTATCGCCCGCCTTTACGAGCATGGTCGCGACACGTCCTGGAACCTTGAATGATAGACTCGTAGTTGTTTTCCCCTCAACCGTCGCGAGAACACGATCGGTCGCACCAATACTCCCCGTCTGGACCGTCGCTGTTTCATATATTTTCTTTTCCTGTACCTCTTCCTGTCCACAAGAAGCGAGGAGAAATGAGGAGATAAGGAGGATAAAAATGGTATTTTTCATAAGAATGATAGTAAGATGTAAAAAGTTTTAGTTAAAAAAGAGTTTCTGTATTTCTCATACCATCTCGGCTGAATCCTCTCGCTCGCAATTCTCGAGACAGGATTGTTTGGAGAGGCTCTCGATGAGTGAGAAAAAGAGGCGAGTTTTTTGAGGACTCCAACCGAAACGCTCATCACATATATTTTCGAACATTTTCTGGATTTCTCGTCGTTTTTTTTCTAATGATTCCCTCGCTTCTGTCATCTGGCAGTATCCTTTCTGGAGGACCACCGCGAAGAGATTCTTGGTATGGAGCGGGAAAAATGTGAGTTCTGAAATCATATAGATCACATCTTCTTTTTGGAGGATAGTTTCAAGGAATGCCTTATATGAGGCAAAAGACGTATCAAGGACCGCGAGGAACATCGCCTCCTTGCTCGGGAAGTGATAATAGAGCGATGCCTTCTTCATCCCGATTTGATCAGCGATATGATCCATCGTCAGATCTGAGAATGCGTGTTCCCAGAAGAGGGATTCGATGGTTTTAAGGAGTTCTGCTTTTTTCATAATAAATATATAGGTAATTAAAGTGATTTTTCTTTTTTCTCTCTATTCTCAACGATATGTTTCATCTGAATCTCCCCGACATCATAGTCATGATGTTTGCGGAGATACGAGTAGTAGAATATCGGAATAAAGAAGAAGGTGAGAACGGCAGAAACCGAGAGTCCGGAGATAATCGCCCAAGCAAGCCCACTCCAGACGGGATCTGAAGTGATGATAAATGATCCAGCAACCGCAGCGACACTCGTGAGCATAACCGGGACGAATCGTTTTTTGGATCCCTCGATGACGGCATATTCGAGAGATTTCCCACTTTCTATGAGTTGATTGATATAGTCGAGCAATATGATTGCATTTCCGACGACGATACCCCCGAGGGCGATCGCCCCGATCATCGCTGTGGCGGTGAAGTAAGTCCCATTGATGAGATACAGAATAGAGAATCCAGGGAATATCCCGAAGAATGAGAGGAGGAAAGTCGTCATGATAATCCCTCCGATGAGGAAGCTCCGGAACTGTGCCACCATGAGGAAGTAGATGACGAGGAGCGAGAATATCATCGCGAGTCCGAGATCACGGAATGTATCCATCGTGAGTTCCCATTCCCCTCCCCATTCGAGTCGGTATTTTTTGCCATCCTGTACGCCGACGAAATTGATCGCGTACGGGGTTGCGGAAACCTTGCGATATCCCGCATCTTCGAAGGCTTTTTCTCCGAGGAGCGTGTACATCCGGAGAACCGGATAGACCACGGAATTATCCCCGAGTTCCGCATAGATATTGACCACTTCGGCACGGTTATCGGTGTAGATTTCTCGCCCTGTGAAGTCGTAATCGATCTTGGCGATATCGGTGAGGTGGATTTTTTCTCACTTGGGATTCATAAATACGAGCGACTGGAGAGCAGATATACTCTCTCGCTCTCCTCGTGGGAATCCGACGATGATGTTGCTGTTTTCTTTTTGGATCGTCTCTGAGTGGAGGATAGAAACAGGCGACGGATTGAGGAATGCCATAATCGTCCCGGACACTTGGGGGAAAGTGAGTCCCGTCTCGGCGATACGATCGTGATCGAGCGTGATGCGGAGTTGTCGGTAGGTACTCGAAATAGAATCGGTGATATCCACAAGAGATTCTTCTCGAGCGATACTCTCGACCGTCTTCTTAATACTACTCGCGAAACGGGTGAGTTCTGCGGGAGAGAGATCTTCTTGTCCCTTGGCTTTGATATGGAATGTCGCGAGTGTCGGAGGTCCTGGAGGATCTTCGAGGAGACGGAGCTTCAGGTCTGGATACTTTTCGAGCAGATGTGCCCGGAGGAGCGGTCGGATTTTGATTGCGTATTCTTCGGATTTCATATCTCGATGTTTACTTTCTTCTATATTGATACGCATACTGATCTGTTGCTCTTGGACTCGATTGGACCCCCCACGAAACAAGTTCGCGAAGTCACTCAAGAATCGATCTCCGATGGACGCACTCGTATTCTCAGCGAGACAGAGTGACTCTGGGACACTGAGTTTCGTATCCGTTTCTTCTGGACTCTTACAGAGGAGGAAATTCGACGCATCTTCAGATATCTCGAGCATCTTCCTTACCTCTGTATCCCGAGGAGCATCGATCCAGAGATAGACCTGATTTTTATTGGCCTTTGGGAGCATACGTGCCTTGAAAATATTGAGCATGATCGGAGAGATAATGATCGCGAAAAGGGCGAGCCAAAATCCGATTTTGAAGAGGCGACGCGTCCGTGCGACTTTCGGATCGTTGACGATGTATTTCCCGATGAATTTCCCGTACCAGTTGAGAAATTTTGAATCTTTTTCCGCGTGGGCATGTGCCGTTTTTTTATCATAGAGGAGTCCAGCGATGAAGGGATTGATACTGAAAGCGACAAACATCGAAGCCAAGAGTGCGATCGAAGCAAATACCGGAATCGGTTTCATATAATCCCCCATCATCCCGCTGACAGCAAACATCGCCACGAAAGACATGACTCGTGTGATCGTTGAAAAAACGATACTCACTCCAACTTCTTGGACAGAATCGAGAATCGCCTGCATCTTGGTGCGACCGGTTCGTGGCATCATCGCGAGGTGACGAGAGTTATTCTCGACCATCACGATCGAGTCATCCACGAGGATACCGAGCGAGAGAATGAGCGCAAAAAGCGTGATACGATTGATATCGAGCCCTCCGATGAGCGCGACGATGAAGACAATCCCGAGAACCATCGGGATACAAAAGGCCGCATTGAGCGCATCTTTGAACCCGAGGAATATAACCAAGATCACAAATACGATGGCGATGCTCACAAAGAGATGAAAAAGGAGCTCGTTCGTTGCCTCGCGCGCGGTCTCTCCCTCGTTTTGGATCGTATGAATGACAACATTTTTTGGGAGTGTTTCTTTGATTTCTTCGATCTTTTTGAGGACATTATCGACGACGACAACCGAGTTCGTCCCCTTGAGTTTAGCGATACCGATAAACACCGCATTTTTTGATTCCCCCTTTTCATTGAATGTATAGTACGACTTGATATCTATCGGTCCAGACTTGACAGAGGCTATATCCCGGAGATATATTTTGGCCTCTCCTGATTGGGACACGAGGAGATTGTTGATCTTGTCGATATCGGAGAGATTACTCGAAAGGAGGACGGCGATTTTGCCATCCGCATCCGTTATATTCCCGACCGTTGCCCGCGTAAAATTCGAGGAAAGGGTCGAAATGGTCTGAGCGATATCGAGTCCGAAAGCCTCGATCTTTTTGCGATCGAGCTCAACCGAGATATCATTATGATACCCTCCAAGCACATCGATGACCGTCGTATCGGGAACCTGTTTGAGTTCCTCGCGCACGTGGGTCGCAACTCCTCGGAGATATTTCCCGGCATGTTCCGCATCGAGTTCTGTACCAGAATAGGTCAACGCAAATGAGACCTGTGGGAGTTCCTCCGGATCGATCGATCGGATGCGGACATCCGTGATCCCATAAGGTCGCAGATCATAATTGGAATACATCTTGTCATAGAGTCTCGTTTTCGCCACCTCCTGCTCGATACCAACCTGAAATGCCACCATAATGGATGTAAACCCGTCCATACTATATGAATAGAGCTTATCGACCCCTTGGAGTTCTTTGATTTTATTCTCAACCGCCTTCCCGACGAATTGGCTTGATTCCGCACTGTCATACCCATATGCCGGGATCTCCACGATAAATGCCGGCGCTACAATCGACGGATTATACTGCTTGGGCAACAGGATATATGAGAGTGTCCCAAACAACGCAATAATCACGATGAGTGCCACCGTGATCTTCTTATTTTCCAGGAAAAAACCAGTGAATTTTGAAAACATATGATGAAAATGAAAAACTACCTACCATTTGGTAGTTTAGTGATTTTTTGGAAAAGTCAAGGGGATTTTAGAAAAAAATCTTGGAATCGTAAATGTGGCCGTTTACTATTAAGACTTAATTAAAATAGGACATTTACGATGAAAATAAATCTAATTCACATAACACACATTATTCACCCCATCCAAAATCCCCGAAGAGGCACAAGCTGGAGTTGTCTGAGTAAGTGTAGTATGAGTACAGGTAGTTCCAGAAAGAGTATCACCCGAAGAACAAGAATAAGTTCCTCCTATGGTTTGTGATATAGTACTTATATAAGCATTTCATAAGCAATTTCCACATAATCCCCAAACAGGACCCCCATCATCACCCAATGAAATTGGAACTGAATTTGAAAAAAAGGAAGGGTATGTATAGGCACTAGTACCAACTATTGAACTTAAATCAATTGAGCCTAAAAAAGGTGTAGCACTTACATAATATTGGGCACGATTATCCCATCCCACACACCCTATACCATATGAAAGATATCATTGATCAGATTGAATATACCCCTGAGAACAATGATCATTATTATAACTATCATAAGCAGCAACAATTTTATTAAAAACTATTCCTCCATTTAAACTTGCAGCATAAGTATTCGTACTGGTACTCTCACATTTATCAGTAGTTGGATTGTAGGTTCAAGTTGTACAAGTTGGAGCGGTTTCACAGCGATTTCTGGCTGATATGAATGAATATCAAGAAGGACAACTAATACAACTTGTTCAATTCCAATTATATCAAGTATCACATTTATAATTACAAGTAGTAGTACTTGCTGTTGTATTGTAGGTAGTGGTAGAGTTAGCTGGTAGCCAGGCTGTTCCGTTCCAAGTTTGAGTGTAGCTTCCAACAGTATTCCAGAGAGTTCCGGTTACTGGTTTAGCTGTACAAGTGTAGGTTTGAGTATTGGCAGTACAGATTGATCCATTCCAGTTGTAGTTGGCATTACATACTGGAGTATTGGCTCATTCAGTGGAAACCTCGTAGACGGTTCCATTGCTACACCCATAGATCATGGTGAATGTCTGAGTTCCGTTGGCGATAGCTGTGGGCGGATTGGAGATGACGGAACCGGTTGCGTTGTGATTCAATTGTGGAACGGCATAGGTGTGAGTATTTTTGGTGTAAGATCCGGCGGTACAGTTATTGGGAGTCCATTGTGCATACCACGTAACATTATTTGTTACGGTGGTGGCTGTGGTGATCTGAGTTCATCCGGTGGTGGCTGTGAACCATCCGTTGAAAGTGTATCCAGTTCTTGTTGGATTGGTTGGGAGGGTTCAGATGGCAGTATTGTAGACTATGTTTGTTGTTGCTGGAGTATGTCCAGTTCCTCCATTTCAATCAAAGGTGACAGTGTATTGTCTTGGGGCAGTACAATTGGCAGTTGTTCAGAGATTTATTCATCCACAACTCCATGCATAATCTCAGGTGTTGGTAGTCACAAGAGTATCATTTCATGTAACACAGAGATTTGTTTGAAGTGGTTCTGTTACCGTTGGGACAGTATCAGCTGTTCCACACGTTCCGTTAATAGGGGTTGCTGTTTTGGTTGCCGTACAACTTGCTTGAGTTCCAGTAGGAGTTCATCATCATTCACACGTCCAGGTGACGGGTGATCATTCTGTTGGGAAAGTTGGTATCAGAGGATTTGGTGTTCAGGCAGTACAGAAGGTATCGGTTCCGTAGGTCGTATCAGTGTAAGAGTATGTCTTGTTGGCAGTTCCACATTCTCCATTTACTGTTGTTGGTATGATTGCTGGTGCTGAGACAGTGGTTCCGGGTATGACTGTATCATCTCCGGAGATAGTTATGAGTCCATTGGCATCAGGAGTGGTGGTGGTCCAGACAGTGGTATCGGGAATGAGACTATTGATTCACCCGGTAGCTGAGAAGTTTCATTTGATGTAGACATATCCGGTACTGGTAGTATCTGCATATGTTTGGTTGATGATGTGATCTCCGAAGTGTGCGGCAGTTGGGAGATTGGAAGAATTCTCAAGGAAACTGGATACTTGATATTTCCTCTCGGTTGGGAAGTAACTGTAGGAGTAGGGATAGTCTGTAGTAGTCGTGATGTCTTTGGAGTAGACTTTAAGGGAATCAAGAAGAGTATTATTGACCTGTCAGTAGTATCCGGTCATAGTGAACGTACTTCCCGTGATGACGATATTGTATCCAGTAGATGTCTCGGAAGTATTGATGAGTTTACCGGCTGCCATATTGATATCAAAGGCTCCGGCTATGGTACTAATGTTGGTAATAC
>CAZCYU010000016.1:0-8179 GCA_964503165.1 uncultured Candidatus Peribacteria bacterium
ATGAGAGTGCATAGACAATCCCTGAAACTATAGTCATAGTTGCAAGAGTTGAGAGTATATATTTTTGTGGTTTCATAAATAGTGGTTTCATAAATAAAAGATTTTTAGAATTACCAATTAGCTTTTCTTAAGCCATTTGCAGGACCACTCACTTCATATCCTGAATATGATGTTGAAACTTTAGAATAATAATACATACTCCCATCAGTAGCAGTACAACTGGCTGAAAAGGATGCAATCCATCCACTATCGCATCCCATATGAGATGAGGAAACACCTGCATGTGCTCGTGTATATATTACACCATTTTCAATTTTTACTTGACCATAGCTTATGGCCCATCCAGGTGATCCAGTTTCATATCCGTCAGTATTAATTTCCGGCCATACACCATCTTTTAAAAAAATTCCTGCTTTTCCGCCAAAATAAAGAAGTTTTCCACCATCAATAATCCCGCCGCCATTTACACAATGAAGTCTTCCATCGCTTCCTATGGATTGTACTACATTGGTTCATGTGCAGCCCGTAGTAAACATATTATTGAAATATGTTTTGAATTTTCCTCCTGGGGTCTCTCATGTTGGGACACTGGTGGGATATGAGAGTGCATAGACAATCCCTGAAACTATAGTCATAGTTGCAAGAGTTGAGAGTATATATTTTTGTGGTTTCATAAAAGAAAGTTAAAAGAATAATTAATGTATTTAATAGTGTTTCTATTTTTTATTCTGTAATTTTAAATCCTGGAGGTGGAGCTGTTTGGAGTCGAGAGTCGTATTTGATAACAAATGGATATCCTATTCCCTCTGAAGGCACTCAGATTGCCGCTCATGGACTCGTCGCTCAGGTTCCTGTATAAAATCGGAAATAGTTGAGATCATAACGCTTTGCTTCTTGATCAGTACAAGTTCCTGCCCCATATGGACACTTGAGTGGTGTCATAGAGGCTCATCCGATAGTATTATCTGAGATGATAGATCCCTCTATGAAAAGTTGTCCGGTGGCCGTTTGTATATTTGGTGGGGTATCGGAATAGTATGGGATACTGGAGCTACCAGAAATAATACTCTTGTCAGCATAAAGTACTGCGGCTATATTTGAAACATTTTTACTGATTTTAATTTTTCCTCCAGTTCCCATACTATCCTTGAGGGCGATAATACTTTTCATAGTAGATCCATTTGAAATATTACTATCAATAGTAACATCTCCTCATTTTATGATAATCGTATCTTTGCCCACCGGCCAGATTTCTGGGATGGTATAGTCCCCTGTATGAACTTCATACCTGGCACTTGCTGGAACCCCTCATTTCGTCATGAGTTCCACATTTTTGTGTATCAGATTTTTGATATCAGTACGCGTCAGGGATCATACTTTATTGGTGTCATTTCCTGAGAGTATATCGAAGGTGTTGCGAGAATTGGACATACCGAGAATCTTTACAGATTGATTTACTACCCCGTTGGTAACTGTCACAGTAGTTCCATCTGCAAGAGTGCTTGAACTCGTAGATCGAGCATACGAAGGATATTTTACATCTACAACACCATTTGGATTTGTATAAGAAATTTCGGAAGTATATTTCACAACACTATTAGAAGGTGCTGCATATATGATCGTCGGTTTCCATGAAAAACTCATAATACTCCCCAGGGTTGTCGGAGTCATAAGAATATTGGAAGAATCCGGTCGATTACACAGAGCACTCGAAAATGTATACGCCCCATTAAAAGTAGTAATAGTTTTCATATACCCATCACAATCCTTTGTTCCTCCGGTGATATTTGATGGATTTTGGTAAGAAATCAATACGTTACTGTCAATATCCAAAATGTGTGCTACTTTTGGATTTGTAAGGGGTACGGTTGTCCCAGTCAGGAGAGTGGCATTGAAGGTCGTATCATACCCCTGTCGAATAGACCAATAATCGGTATTTGTTACATTTCCAATAAAGAGAGCTGGAGAAAATCCTAAATTATTCGTTCCTATTTTGCTTTTTTTATCGGTTTCCGCTACTTCACCCACTCATGTATTTGGAGAATTTGCTACTATTTCATATGAAAGACGCTGAAGAGAAATATTATTTGGATTTGTGAATGTATACCCCGCCTTCGTGGGAGCATACGAAGAAATATTGAGAGAATAGTCCCCGGAAGTATTACTATCGGTACCGACCGTTCCACCTATATAAGTAAGTCAAGCGAAAGTATTTCCAGGAAATTGAATAGCGTCACCGAGAATCCCTCCGATAGAAAGAAGCTGATTTTTATCAACATTATTATTAAAAGCAACGCGAACATTTATCGTCTTGATTCCCGGTACATTAATAACAGGATTCCCATATTGATCATGGAATTTAAGACTCATGGAATGGGTTTGGGTAGCATCTCATACCTTCAGATCAGCAAAAGTAGAGCTATATGTCGATGCCGTGGATCATCATCATATATTATTTACATTGAGTGTATCGGCTGGTACATTCGCAACCACTTGGACATTCCCTTCAGAACTATTCCCAAATGGATCGGTTATTTTTAGAGAATAGAATTTCGCTTGACGGAAATCATGTGTAAAGCTTGGAACAGTTTCAATATATGTATGGTTCCCTCCATTCCAATTATCAACAGTGAATGTATAACTCGATCCTGTTGGTACGACCGGCGAAGCATTGACTGTAAATACTTTTGAACTATTTGCAGCAAATGGATTAAAATTGGAAATATCCGGAGCAGTTATATCAGTCATAAGCCCCTCCATATTGATCCATCCAAGATTTTCACTCCAAGCAAATCCATGGAACAAACCTGTAGATTTATCAAAAAAAGCATCAGAGTTTGTTAGGGTGGACGTATTTATAACATTTCTGGGATTAAAAGAAATCCATCCGGCATTTTGACACCACGCAAATCCAATCATGGGCAGAGTATTTGTTACTCCGGTCAATTTCGCACCATCCAAACCGAGTCCATTAAATGTACACCATCCGACATTTTCTGACCAAAAAGTTCCAGCGAAAACAAGGGTATTTGCATTGATTGAAACTTCACTTGGACCAGGTACTCCCACCTCATAATTAAATATGAGATTCCCAGCATTTTCTCCGACAGCACTTCCGACAATCGGCGCAGTAGTAGATAGGGTAGAGGTTGTCGCAAAAGAACTCGAAATACTCATACCAAAGAAAATACAAATAATCGCTATGTAAGGGGATATGTGTTTCATAAAGATAAAAGTAAGTGGATAATTTATTTTTACTTATTTATTTGTTCCAATATAACTTTTACAGCATCGTTACATTGTTTTTTTGTTAATGCATCGCTTATTTTATTACAGGTCGTAGCATCCTTATTCGTCACTCATTGCTTGAGGAGGAGAGTATCGGTACATTTCGTCCTCAAATCAGAAGTAATAATAGTTTTACACATTGGGAGATTATTCCCTGTAATAGCTTTTTGAAGGATATTCGCATCATTTACGCGAGCAAATTGAGTATTACAGTTTGCTCTACGTCCAGCATCTACAATCTTGGCACAGAGTAATCCATCTTGTTTTTTCATGGCGAGCGCCATATACACCGTATCGGTACAAGTATTTTTCATAGTTATATCTCTAATCTGTCCACAAATACTCAAATCTTGAGTATTTGTCCCTTTTTGAAGCAAATCGATATCGGTATCTTTCTTGATACGATTCACACAATAATCTTTATCGACTCCAGTGAGGCTTTCACAAGTGCTGATTGTTCATGAAAACGATTGATCTTCGATTTGTGCAAAAACGATATTTTTTTCACAAGCTTTTTTCAGATCATTATCTCCAGTAATCTTACCACAATCGGATTGCTTTCCGGAAGCGATGGCAGTATCGTATATGAAACTATTCATACAGTGAGCTTTGATGGTTGTATCCTGAATTTTCTCACAAAATGTGATATTTTTCTCTCTGGATGCAAGCGCTGAATAAATATTATCAATACACTCAGTCTTGAGTTTATCATCACCTACAATTTTTTCACAAGCAGCAACATCAAGCGTATCGACGGCATTATTATAAATAATATACATGTCTGTCTTTTCCTGAAGTTGTTTCTGCTCGGCCTCCTGGAGAGAGGTGGTTCCAAGCATTGTCGCTCCAGTTTGTGTCTTGTTAGTATCTATATTTGATTTCTTCCTCGAAACAAAAAACCCGAAAATAATAATCCCAACAAAGAGAACAATAAGAATAATCTGTAAGGTAGAGAGCTTTCTCATATACGAAAATACATTAGAGAATAATGATTATAACAAACGTGAGTATTATATGGGATAATATGTGGAAAAGCAAATTATTTTTATGAAAATAATTTGCTTTGTTAAAAAAAAGAAATACTATGAATGCAAGCTATATCAAATTATTATTTGTTTTTTTAATATTTCTTTTTATGAAACAATTTATTTCCTGGATCGGAAGAAGGATAATAAATGGTATCGTTACCGGGATATTTTTAGTTGCTACAGTTCTGAGTGTTGTTTATGCCCTGAGTTTCCCAGATACTTGACCTGGTTGAGTTGATGCTGGAGGGAAGTTCGTAAATATTTTCAATACTATACTCAAGTCTTGAGACTATAAAAACCCTGGTGATGGGATGGTAAAGAATGCCGACAAAGTAGATGGACTTCACGCAAATGAAATTGGTGGTTTTACAACATGTACCATAAGACATAATAGCTGAAATAATGGTGCCGATGTGTACTGTTTAAACTGAGAAATTCGAACTGGTTGTGGAGAGATGACCAGTGCTGGACAATGGGCTGTTGGAAGTTATCCTATAAGTAATAATGGTTGCCACGTTTTTGCTGGTGGAACATCTTACTTGGATGTATATGCAATTTGTTGTAAATAAGATTTTAGTTCCCCCCATTTCTCAATACCCAATTCCTCGGCTCTCACCGTCTCAGTGAGGCCGAGTTTTTTGAATATATCGGCGAATTGTTCTTTCGATATCGGGAATCTCGATGCGAGATTGGAGATGAGTTTCTTGCGTGGCGCCGAAAATCCGGCACTGACGATATTGAGGAACTTTTTAGCTTCTGCTTTATTATACTCCTTTTTGCTCTTAAAATAGAGCACACTGGAGTCCACTTTCGGTGCGGGGATGAAATTCTCCCTTGGGACAGAAAGGACTTCTCGTATCTCCTCGGTTGCATACTCCATCGCGAGAGAGAGATAAGAGTTATGGTATCACTTGGTTCGTCTGATCTTGTCAGCCACTTCTTTTTGCATCAGGATGAGCATCTCGTCAGGTTTATGATCAAGCTCGTGGAGGAATCGGAAAAGAATCGGCGAGGTGATGTAATAGGGTATATTCGCGATGATCGTGTAGTCCTGATCTGCAGGAATATAGCGGAGAACGTCTGTTTCTACGATGTTAAAATCCGTCCCCTCAGGGATAATAATATCTCCGTCACGTATGCGTGAGCGGAGAATCGATACCATCTCCTTATCAAGTTCGATGAGGGTGAGGGACTTCGGGTGCTGGGCGAGAATCTTGGTTGTGAGAGCGCCATATCCGGGACCGATTTCGATGATATTGTGACCTGTTATATCAACACTCTCGGCTATCGTGTCCAGTATTTCCTCATTGACGAGGAAATTTTGTCCGAGAGATTTTTTGGCCCGGATACCATACTGTTTAAGGATTTCTCTGTGATTCATGAAAATTTTTAATTACATACATTTGGATGTCTTGGACGGCCACTTACTCTTGATACGACCGATCTGGCCAATATAGATGGTCCACTTGTTGAGGAACTTTTCGTAGAGATCTTTGAGTTTGGTGATATACGTATGTTTATCCTTCTTGTAACTATTCAAGACTGCTGACTCTCCGAGGAGCCAGGAAGCATTGCGATAGGCGCTCATCTTCTTGTCCACGAGGATATTGCACGCCGATTGTCCGGCGAAATAATTTTTGGTATCAGTATCGGTCGTAATCTTGCCAAAGTGTTTGATCGCTTCATCATGCACTGTCTGATCACAAATCTGCTTGTATCGACTCGGGTACTTCCCTTCTGGTGTACCCGTCTCATCGAAAAGACTCTTGATAAAGGTGTCGACGATCCCGATATCCTTGGTGGATTTGGATTGCATGCCCTTGAGATCAGCCTCAACTTCCTTATCGATTTTCTGAAATTCGAGATCGAGGATAACCTGGAAAGCTATCTGTTGAGGCATGAGCTTGCCTCCTGGACAGACGTATGCTGTGATGGTTTTGGCGGCAACACCATCTTTGCTGGCATTTGCCTTAATACACTCGTCAATCTGTCATGAGTACTGCGATGCTCTCGGGATATCTGGAGGAGGAGTGACAGCAAAAGAGAAGGACAGGAAAAGAAATGTCCCTGCGAGAAAAAACGTGAAAAAGAGAAAAGTTCTGTTCATTTTTGAGGGGATTATTTCTTGAATAATTTTTGGAAAAATCCTTTTTTCTTGTCCTGAACTTCTTCCTCGCAACCGAAAATAAGCATCTTGAGAATCTTTTTCGCGTGTTGTTTGGATGCCTCTCGTTTTGGATCTGGTACTACATTCCCCGCTTCCTCAGTTTTGTGTTCAGTTGCTTTTTTGATGCCGTAAATCGATGCGACGACTCATCACAAAAGGAGTCCGGTGACGAGTGCATCCATCTTTTTGATTCATTGTTTGTGAAGTTTGTCTTTTTTGGTGAACACGATTGAAAAAGGGGAAAGGAATTAGCCTTCGAGTTTGTTGATTTTGACGGTTTTTTCTGAGAAAGAGAGTTTCGGAATCTCGACACGGAGGAGATTGTCTTCCATTGTTGCCTTGATCCTATTGAATGCGAGGTTCTCCGGAAGGATAACAGACCGAGAAAACGGTCAGAAAAAACACTCCTGCACGAGGAGACGATCCGCCTCTTCATAAATATCCGGATATTTCCTCTCTCCAGAGATCGTAAGGATATTGCGAGAAACGGAAATATCGATATTGTCCGTATCCATCCCGGCAAGCGGTGCGATGATAACGACCATACTACTGTGGTCGAGGATATCGAGCGCCACCTGTCCGACTTCGGATTCGATAATATCTCCGTCCTCCATCTTGACCTCAAGAGATGAGGAATTTACCTCATCGGAGTTGGTCACATTAAACATTTTAAACATAGTCTCATAGACAAGAATAATACGTGTATCCTATCCGAGAATCGTTTTTTTGCAAATTTTTCTGTTATATGATATACTCAAGGGAGATACTTTAGTTCAATATTCTCTTTCATATGCAACCTATTAAGCTCACGCGCAAAGAAAAAATCCTCTTCCTCGACAACTTCGGGAGCCTTATCAATGCGGGGATCCCCATCATCCGTGCCATCCAGATCATCTATTTCCAATCCCAAAACAAGCACGTCCAGGATATGGCCATCTACTTCAAACAGACCATCGAATCCGGGAAAAATATCGTCGATGTCTCGGCAAGTCTCCCAAAAGTTTTCTCTCCATTTGACCGAGCTATGTTCGAGATGGGTGATGCAACCGGTAAACTCGGGCAAGTTCTCGAGATCCTCACCGAGCGTGAGGAAAAACAACTCGAACTCGACCGCAAGATCAAGCAAGCCCTTATTTATCCCGTTTCTATCGTGGTGGTTGCCATCGGTATGATCGTCACCATCATGACCTACGTCGTCCCAAAAATCGAGAAAATCTATCACGAGTCAAACGTCAATCTCCCCGGACTCACACAGGCCATCATCGGCATAAGTCACTTCATCATAAATTACGGCGTATGGATATTTGTCGGTATGGCTGCTCTCGCAGGACTCTTCTCGCTCGCACTCCGTAAACCCAAATTCCGATATGCTTTCGATCGAGCGATTTTCCGAATCCCCCTCTTCGGAGACATTCTCCGCAAGAAAACCCTCATCACCTTCACCCAATTCCTCTCTACCCTCCTCTCCTCCGGTATCCTCATCAATCGCGCACTCCTCATCGTCAAGAGTGGTATGGGGAATACTTATTATGAGCGAGAACTCGATGGAATCATACTGGAGATCAAAGCCGGAAAATCCCTCTCCAGCGCTCTCGGTGGAGAATATATCGAACGCCGTATCCGCGGAGAAAAAGACCTCGAAAACGATACTGTGGCTATCCGACGAGTCGATTGTTTCCCGGTCGACATCTCCCTC
>CAZCYU010000017.1:0-1550 GCA_964503165.1 uncultured Candidatus Peribacteria bacterium
GCATGATAATTCCCTCCGCCGAGTTTGAAGGCTTTTTTTTCCCATTCCCTCTGAAAAGCGACTCCTGCCAACGGATGATCAGATCAGAAATCTGCGGGAGTCACCGCGACGAGAAGGGCGCTATTCGATACGCCACTATCTTGAGCGTACTCGCTCATCCCATTGATACAGAGTCTGCCATCCTCCGAGGAGGCAGCGACGACGTGTCCACCTGGACACATACAGAAGGAATATACGCTCCGCGTGTCAGGCGAATGCGTAACGAGTTTGTAACTCGCGGTTCCAAGTTTCGGATCGACACACGCATCTCAGAATTGTGACCTATTGATCATATTGGCATCGTGTTCTATGCGGACTCCCATGGCAAATGGTTTCGGTGTCATCGTGAGTCACTTCGCATATATCATCTCATAGGTATCGCGAGCCGAATGTCCTATGGCGAGGACGAGAGTGTCGGTTTCGATTCGTTCGGTTCCATTCACAACAATCGCCTGAAGTCTGCCATCCTCTATCTCCAAATCCGTCAAACACGTTTCGAATCTGATCTCGGCTCCGAGGGTGATGAGTTTGAGTCGGAGATTTTTGACGAGGACTCTGAGTTTGTCGGTTCCGACGTGCGCCTTGGCCATATAGGCAATCTCGGCCGGAGCTCCTGCCTCGATGAGTTCTTCGAAAACATACTTCGATCGTGGGTCATTGATCATCGTGTAGAGCTTACCATCACTGAATGTCCCAGCACCTCATTCTCCGAACAATATATTGGAATTGGGATTGAGTTTCCCTTCTCACATGAGTATTTCCACATCTCGGATTCGTTCGTCTACCATCTTTCCCCGCTCTATGATAATGGGTCGGAGTCACGCTCGAGCGAGCGCGAGTCAGGCAAATAATCCGGCCGGACCCGTTCAGACGATAACCGGTCTTTTCCTCTCGGTACCCACAGGAACCTGTGGTATCTCGTACATATACTCCTCGACCACTCTCGCTCGATGCTTTGCCAGAGTGTCTTTCGTGAGATAGGGATTCGGATGCCTCAGATCGACATCGACACTGTAGATGAAGAGGATATTTCATTTGTCTCGTGAATCGATCGATTTTTTGACGATCTTGTACGCGACAATCTCCTCTGCGGGTATCCGGAGGATCTTCTGTATCTTCTCAGAGAGGATATTTTCATCATCTCTCAGGGAGAGTTTGATTTCTTCAAGTCGGAGGAATTTTTGCATAGATTTCTGTGTGGTTTACGGATATAAACTGAAGCTTAATTATTTTTGTGATTTACACAAACTTATTTTTTCCATGCGTGCATTTTCCCTTGTATTTTTCTCTTTTTTCTCTATAGTGTCGGCGTTTATTTTCCTCTCTTTCATCTATGTCCATACTCGTCTCCGGTTCTGTTGCTTTTGATATCATCATATCCACCATGGGTAAGTTCAGCGATCAGATCGCGCCTGGTTCTCATGAAGATTTTCATCTCTCACTCATCTCTCCTATGATGCGTCGCGAATACGGCGGAACGGCTGGGAATATCGCCTACAATCTCGCCCTCC
>CAZCYU010000018.1:0-6887 GCA_964503165.1 uncultured Candidatus Peribacteria bacterium
GCTGCGACAGTGGCGACTTTCCCACCGGCGATGATGGCGAGCGTTGCTATCATAAAGGCGAGGAACATGGTCCCGGATTCGCCGAGGAGGACTTGCGGACGAAGATTGTAGATCCACCCGATGAGGACGGATGGGATAAAAATCGCGAGACACGTGAGGACGAAAACGGAATTGACCTGTGAAGGAGACGTGGGATCGACGAGATAGAGCTTGATAGTGAGGATTGTCATCGTTATGAGGACGACGAGGGAGAGTCCGGAAGTGAGTCCCGGTACGCCATCCGACCAGTTGAGTGAGTTGAAGACGAGGACATACCAGGCGACCGTGAAGATGAGTGGGATGAGATAAATCTGGAGAGATCCGAGGACGATGTAGTACTGATCGAGGTAGATAACTCCCCCGAAGATGTTTGAGACATAACTAATCTTGATGCTCGTGATCCCGATGATGATTCCTACGATGACCTGCATGGCGAGGCGAACTTTGGCTGGGACGAAAAACGGCGTGTCTCGGCGCATCTTGCCGAGTTCCTCGGCTGTTTTTTTCACATTACTTTTCGATTCTCGATCAAATTTATAGATCGTATCGAGATCATCGACGAAACTCACGAGCGTGACGATGGCACCGAGTATGAGGATGATCGTGAGTCGGTGTTGATTGATTTCTCCAAGAGTTGGGAAAAGAAAGAGTCCAAACAAGAGGAAATTGAAATAGAATATACTTCCCATTCCATAAGGAACTGGGGCTCGTTTATGTCCGTACGGTGCCGGATTATCGAGGAGTCCTATTTTCTCGAAAAGGTATCTTCCGAGAGCGAAGATGATAAAAGATGATATGAGAGAAAGTCCAAAGAGGACAGTGATGCGAGGGAAAAGAGTAAGGGCATTCATACTAATATTTTGAAAAATAATAAAAAGTTTATACTTTTTTCTGGAGTTTTTCTTCCATTTCTTGTTCTTTTTCTCTCAGGTATGTCTTGAAGGCTTCCCGTTTGAAGAGGGCTATATAGATTCCAACAAGGACGAGTATCCCCATGAGGACATATCAAATATACGCGAGAATAATCTTGTAATACGTGACAAATGCAACCCCGAGGATGATAATCGTCGTCGCCCAGAGAACGGATCCAATGATATTGTAGATCCAGAACTTCCCCGTATGCATTCCCATAGAACCGGCGATAAATGGCACAAAAGCTCGAGTGAAATTATGGAATTTCCCGAGTATTATAAACCAAGCTCCATTTTTTTCAATCTGTTTTCTCAGATATTTGAGTTCAGTTCGCCCAAGTCCGAACCAGTCTCCATATTTCTCCAAAAAAGCCTCTCCATACCATTTCCCAAGGAAGTATCCGAGGGCATTTCCGATCATCGCTCCGATGATGGCAACGATAATAATTTCACCGAGAGCAATTTTGCCGAAGAATCCACCGACGAGGAGCATGACTTGCTGACCCGGGACGAGCACTCCGATTACCGGGAAAGATTCGATGATACTGCTCGAAAAGGCAATGAGATAATTCCAACTCCCGAGCAGGTTAATCTGTCGTTCCATCCAGCCGATGAAGAGTTCAATCCATTCCGGCTTGAATATCATAATCCCCGTAAGGCCGATGATGATGAGAGAAAACAAGAAATTGAGTACTTGGAAAAAGATATGTGAAATGTGTCGGATGATTTTTTTGTACATGAATATTTCTATCTTAGAAGGAGAGATTATTTATTATTTCTTGTCCATACAAAACCAGTGGTTCATTCATGTTTTCCAAGGCTGCATGAACTTCGAAATAATAAATAATCTCCCCGAGAAGTAAGTATTATTGGATGTGAGTGTATGTATTTTTTAGAAAGATTCAACTTTTTTGTTTATGATATATGTCAAATATTGGGTTTCCCTTCTGTATCTGTGCATTGCAACTCACAAACGGTGCATTATTTTCGAAAAATTTACAATGGACTGGACGGACGGAGAGTTCAAGATTATACTTGTTGCGGAAATAGTCTTGTACCGCGTGACGGATATCGCCTTCGGTTGGAGGGAGGAGAAATGGCTTGTATTCCGTGTTACTTGAGGAATAATAAATGCGGTGATTTTCGTGAAGTGTGACCACAATGCTTGCATCTTTGGTTGGGAATACGGTTTTTCGCTTCACGTTCGGCACTTCGAGTCTGCCTCCAGTTTCGTGCCATCTGCACCCCGAGAGTGGATATATATCAGTGATTCCGAGAGATCCGAGATCCATAAAAGCCGCGTTAATCTCCCGTCCGGAGATCCCGGACGCGATGAAATCCGCTTGGATTTGCGTTTTCTGTTCTTTTGAAAGTTTCACAAATTTGCTCCCATGATAGTATCGTGCGAGGATTTTTTCGAGATTGGTATCGAAACTCAGAATCGGTTCGTCATACACAAACGCCCGGATCGCCGCCGCCGTGTACGGTCCGACTCCTGGGAGTGCGACGAGTTTCTCGGTATCATTTGGGAATATCCCATCATATTCTTCTGTTACAATTTTCGCCGCCTTGAGCATATTCCGTGCTCGGGAGTAGTACCCGAGTCACTGGTAGTGTGGGAAAAATTCTTCGTACGAAGCATCCGCGAGCGATTCTATCGTCGGGAAGTGAACGAGAATGTTTTCATAAAACGGGATAACCCGATCCACCTGCGTCTGCTGGAGGAGGATTTCTGACAGATAGACGTGATACGAGAGTTCCCTGATCGGCAACCCAAAATACTGCCGCCACGGAAGTCCGTGCCGACCGTTTTCGCGGTACCAATCGAGGAGTTGTCGGAATGGGAATGGGGGCATATATTGAGGTTCATCGTAATGCCCCAGAGTATATGCGAAAAAGAATGGAGTGCAAATTTCTTGCAAAATTCTATTCAATCTCGTATCACAATGAGTAAACAGGAAAGGTATGTCTTCAGTATGTCCGTTCAGTCTCAAATCTCGTAAGCTCAGGATACTCTCGCATGAACATTCTCATCGCACCAGTGTGTCTCATATTTTTGTACTTGGTTCATCTTCCTTTGATTTCCCGTTCTCGTAAAGTGCATGTATTATAGTAGTATACTACAACAGGCCTTGGGAGGATAAAAACTGATACAATGTGCATATTTCTTTTGAGATTTGCCTCCGGAGAAATTCATAGTTTTTGTGATGTAAAGTGTGAGGGTGGCATCGATTTAGTTGTTTCATAGAAAACCAATCCGTAGAAATCTTCTAGTTGAACGATTTCTAGTTGTTCTTTTTTTATCACCACTCATCCTCCTATTTTTTTTCCGGTCTTTACTTCTATTTTTCGTCCATCCGGCAATATAATATCAAATCATCGATTATTTTGTCTTTTTTCTCGTCTTCCTTTTGTTAAGTGACGAATAATTTCTTCTCAAAATGAGTATGTTACACTGGTTGCTATTTTGGTACTTTCTGGACTATAAGATGAAGGAGTCATGATTCAGTTGAATGTACTTATCACGATTGCGACAAGTTCCTGTGATTCCCCGGTTTCGGGATCAACCGATACTCATGGCTCTATCGAGAGTCTATCAAATTTAGGCATGAGTTTCCATGAAAAATATTATATCTCATATATACTCATAAATAGGTTTATGTCAAACTCGTTTTTATACATTCCTGTAATTTTCTTGCAAAATTCCACTTTTTCCATACAATCCCGGCACTTGTTTTGTGGAGAGGTCGCATAGTGGCTTAGTGCGCACCCTTGGAAAGGGTGTGTAGGGAAACCTACCGGGAGTTCAAATCTCCCTCTCTCCGCCAAAGTATAATCAAAAAAATAGGGTAAATCATTGATTTACCCTATTTTTTTATGGATATTTCTTGTAAATATCTTTCCTGTGCAGGAATCTATCGAGCTGGACATGAGTATCTGTCAATCTGAATCCAAGACGATACTCTCCGATTCTGTAGCGATAAAATGAGGAAAATCCGGAAAGTTTTTTGATATTTCGAATATTTTGAAGTGACGAGGTATGTTCCAGTGCTTCGATGAATACAAAAACATCCTGAATGAGTTCAGGAAAGTTGCATTTTTCTAGATCCTTTTCAAATTGCCTATGATACCTTACTTGCATATTTATTACGAAGATTTGCTATAGGATAAGATATACTATCATTGCGACTCATGTGGAGTCCGAGCATGAAATCTTCGATATCTTCGATAGAGTATTCATTTATAAGAGCATGAAAAATAGTCTCATACTGAGATTTTTTGGTTTCGGGAATATCAATGGTAATGGTAGACATAATTATCTGCGTTTAATTTATGACACATATCATAACTTTTTCTCTAAAAAAATCAAATATTTTGTATTTTCCCGATTTTTCACTATACTCTCGTTTATTCTCAAAAAATGCTCGCTTTAAAGCATTTTTTTCTATTTTTTAGAACCACTTTTTTATGATTGCACGAATCACCATCGTCGGACGACCTAATGTTGGGAAATCAAGCCTTTTCAATGCTCTTTCTGGGCATAAGATCGCCATCGTTTCCGATACAGAAAACACGACGCGAGACATCGTCGAATACCAGATCCATGACGAAGAACACCATCTCTCGTATATTATCGCGGATTCTGGGGGACTTACGGATGCGGAGGACGATGGAGTGCTCCTCGATGTCCGCAAAAGAGTTAAGGAATCGGTCGAAAGATCAGAACTCATTCTCTTCCTCCTCGAGTACGACAAGATAACCGCACTCGACGAAGAAATCGCGCAGATGCTCCGAAAATCCGGTAAAAAAGTCATCGTCGTTGCTAACAAGGCCGATAATCCAGAACGGATTACTGAGGCGTATGCACTCGCATCGATTGGATTTGATGATTTCGTGGTTACGAGCACGGCGCATGAGCGTGGGATCGATATCCTCCGCAATGCTATGTCGAGAGTTCTCAAAGAGTCAGGATATGATTACGAGGAGGCAACCTATGGAGATGAATATCTCAAAATCGCCATCATCGGACGACCGAACGTCGGGAAGTCGAGTCTCATCAATGCTATTACCGGAGAAAACCGTGCCATGGTGCGAGATATGCCAGGCACCACGCGGGACAGTATCGATTCGGTCATCGAGTGGAATGGAGAAAAAGTTGTCCTCATCGATACTGCCGGTATCCGTCGTGTCGGGAAAATCGGGAGTGCCAATCTCGAACAATGGAGTGTCCTCCGATCGGAGCGATCTATCACACGTGCCGACATCGTCGCGGTCGTCATCGATGCCGATGAAGGAATCACTGCCGGAGACAAACATATCATCCAACGAGCTCTCGAAGAATACAAGGGAATCATCCTCGTCTGCAACAAATGGGACAAGGTCCTCGCTCGTCCAACTGTCCAAACGCTCGAGGAACGAGAGGCAGCTCGTCAGGCAGATATCGCAGCATCAAAGAAAAGCAAAAAAACACCTTCTGCTGCCATCAAATCCAACAATCAGGCTCCAGAGATTTCCGCTCTCAATGAGCGATTCTCCGGTTCGGTTATCATGAATCGATACCTCGAATATATCCAACACGAGTTTGATTTCATCGCGTACGTAACCCCGATTTTTACATCTGCTATTGATGGTAAACGAGTCGATTCTATCCTCGAAGTGGCGCTCCGTATCCGTGATGAACGTAAGAAACGGGTTAAAACAGGGGTTTTCAATACCTTCCTCGAACAGATCACCTACCAGCACGCACCAACTGGGAATAAAAAATCTCACAAACCGAAGGTGTATTACGGATCTCAAGTCGATACCAATCCTCCGAAATTTGTTATCTCCGTCAATAACTCTGATCATTTCCACTTCTCCTACAAACGGTATATCGAGAACCGCATCCGTGAGTTTTTCGGATTCAACGGGACGCCCATCATCGTCGATATCAAGGGGCGAGAGAGTATCTTCAAGAAAAAGGGTGGAGGGCTCAAGGAAGAATACAACAAAGACGGACGTGTTGTCGAGCGCGAGGAGCCAAAGAAACGCGAAAAGAAACTCGATCGCAGCGGTCTCTGGGCACGACGAAAAAAATAGAAAAATTTTCTTGACTTTAAAATTGGCACGAATATAATGCAAGTGCTAATTAATTCTTAATTTTTACGCTTATGCAGATACAACCATTATCCGACCGCGTACTCCTCAGGTGAGTGGAAGCGGAGAGTGTGACCAAGAGTGGTATCTACCTCCCCGAAAACGCCAACAAAGAACGACCCCACATCTATGAGGTCGTCGCTGTCGGTCCCGGCAAAAAGGACAAAGATGGCACTATAGTGACGATTGATCTCAAACCCGGCGACCAGGTTATCTCCGGACAGTATTCCGGCGATGAAGTCGAAATCGACGAGGTCAAATACAAGATCGTCGGATTCGAGTATATTCTCGCGAAAATGAGCTAGAAATTTAATTTCTACTTATTGTCAAGAATCATCTGAACAAACGTCTTTCTAATATCACGATTTATCCCATGAGCGCAGTAATCCCCTTTTTCTAATACAGGTCTTTCATCCACTTCACTTGATGGTGGATTGAAAAAACATCTTACTGAGTCAGATTTTACTTTCATTGTTTCACTAAAAAAACATTCTCAACAAGATATCCCCGAAATTCCACTAATATGAAAATAACCAGCATTAGTATTCATAATTATTTTGTTAAAGAAGTAGTATATAATCTTATATATAAATATTAAAATAAGTCAAATTTTTATTTCATAATCTTATTACACTTATGTCAAAAACTCTACTGTTCGGGGACGAGGCTCGTCTCCAGATGTTTGCAGGGATGGAGAAGGTTGCGAAGACGGTGACTGCGACGATTGGTCCGAAGGGACGCAATGTTATATTTGCGAAGTCCTACGGGGCACCGCAGATAACCAACGATGGGGTGACGATC
>CAZCYU010000019.1:0-6216 GCA_964503165.1 uncultured Candidatus Peribacteria bacterium
GCCCTGATATTCGTTATCAGGGGGCGGACATGTATATTAGGGCAGACATTCAAATTATGGCGGACATTCAAATCATGGCGGACACGTAGGTCCGCCCCTACGAATGATTTATTTGCATCCGCCTGTTTTAAACCAAAAAATCCCCCCCTCTCGTACGGCGTAGCCGTGTGAGAGGGGGTGATTGGAAAAGCAAGGAAAATGAAATATTATTGAATAGCGTAAGGAAGAACCGTTCCATCATTTGTAACAGGAGTATCTGTAGTTGCTCAAGTAGTATCTACTCAACTAATAAGACCACCCGTTTCACTATTGGCGAGTGCGAGACTTGTAGCACCATCCGCTGCAGTAGTGGCGAGGGTAATTCTCAGTCCATCAGCAGATATAGTCTTGATTGTTGTAGTGACTATAACACCAGCAGTAGTTATAGTATCTCCTATTCGGAGTTTTCCGATATCGGTAGTTGCAATAGTTACCACATCATCAACAGTAGTTCCAGTAACAGTAGCTGCAGCACGAGATCGGTAGACGCCCATGACGAGAGCTTTATTGGTTTCTTCGAGACTTGCAGCGAGCTCATAAGCAGTACCAGCGAGGGTTGTAGCCCCCATTTTATAGGCTACCGATTTTGTTGGATCATCGAATTTCGTACTATCAACACCGAGGGCAGTGTAATTTACATCACCAGCAGCATATTCAGTACCTACTGCTCATGTACCACCAATAGAAATGGTTGTAAGTTTATTTGCTACCGTTCCAGAAAGCATACTTGTGTAGGACATTCCCTGTTTTGCTTGGATAGTCATAATCTGTGTATTGATCTGATTAAGATCAGATGTACGTTGGCTGTCGCGGGCGCTGGCGGAGAAGCTTCACATGTTCATGAAGGCGATGGTTCCGAGGATGACCAGGATAGTGATAACGACTATGAGCTCCACGAGTGTGAAACCTCGAGTACTTTTGGTACTCATTCTTATTTTCTGTGTATTCATAAAAAAAGAAAGTAAAAAGATAAAAAGTAGATAACCTCTTGGTGGAGGAAGCACATCCTTGGGGATTTGAAGACTGCTTCAAGAAGAAGACTGATTCAAAAATCTCAAGAACAAGAGTATTAAAACATACATTTCAAAAAAAGTCAACTTTTTTGATACAGATATTTTGAAATACTTCCAACGGGGGAGATTATAGCCATTCAATAAAGGAAATCAAATTTTTTTCATTAAATCCTTTATATAATACCGGATTGATACTTGTCAAGCGTTAATTGTGACAATTATTTTGCATAAATATGATTTATATACTATAATAAGAAGTGTCTATCATATTTCAAATAAAAATCGTATGTTTCAAAAAATAAAAGATTCGAAGGTTTTTCTCACTATGCAGGTCCAGTCTGACATCGGAGATGTCATGAATTATACGACTGATCTGTTCGATTTCGCTCTTGAGATGGGTGCGTCAGATATCCATATCGAGCCGGTGAAGGATGCGGTGAATATCCGATTCCGTCAAAATGGAGATTTTATCTATGTGGATAAGATAACTCACGAAGAGTATGCGAAACTCCTCTCTCGTCTCAAGATCCTCGCCAATATGCGTATCGATGAGAAACAGAAACCACAGGATGGGAAGATTGGATTCACTTCGGAGAAAAATACCAATGAGTTGGTCGATATCCGAGTGAGTATCATCCCACTCATCGACGGCGAGAAGATTGTTATGCGAGTTTTGCGTCAAAATACCGATCTCTTGTCGCTCGATAAACTCGACTTCCTCGATGTGAATCTCGATAAAATCAAATCAGCGCTCACGAGTAAGTATGGGATCGTCCTCATCACGGGGCCGACCGGATCCGGGAAATCGACAACTCTGTTTTCGATGCTCCGCTCTTTTAACCCACTTGAGCACAATATCACCACCCTCGAGGATCCGGTTGAGTATGATATCCCGTATATCAATCAGACGCAGGTCAAACCGCAGATTGGATTCGATTTCGCGAGTGGACTCCGTTCGCTCGTTAGACAGGATCCTGATATTATTATGGTGGGGGAGATCCGCGATCGTGAGACTGCGATGCTTGCCATCGAGGCAGCATTGACTGGACATCTCGTCCTCTCGACCATCCACACCAATAGTGCTGCTGGGACGATCAATCGACTTATCAATATGGACATAGAGCCATTCCTCATATCTTCCGCTCTTAAGATGATTGTTTCTCAAAGACTTGTGAAGAAACTCTGTCCAAAATGTGCCAAAAGTTATCGAATATCTGATACTGTTATAAAAGATAAAGTAGCTGGATATCTGAGTAATGTTATCGAAGATAAGGTTGAAGATATAGATTTCTATAAATCGACCGGTTGTGAGAGTTGTGATATGTCCTGAAATGATGGACGAATGGGGATACATGAGGTACTCGTCATGGACGAGCGACTCGATCCACTCATCCTCAAAAAATCTTCGGTCAATGAGATAGAACAAAAGGCCCGAGAGTTCGGTATGATCACTATTATGCAAGATGGTCTCATAAAGGCCGCAACGGGCAAGACCACCGTCGAAGAAATCATGAAACTTATATAACCCAACAGTATGTTTCTACAACAAATAAAGAAAATCTTTTGATGGAAAGAATCCGTATCAGAAAATATCACGGATTTTTCTGACGCCTTGGATTGGATCAAAACATACCGGAAAGCCCGTAATTATGACACGGCCATCATCGCATCAAAAGAAATCCTCCTCAAGAATAAAACGGGAGTGACCTACTATGAGGCGGTGCTCAAGAAACTCTTCGTCCTTGAGGCATCCAATATAGACAAGGTATCGCAGGCAGCCAAAGAAAAGCGGAAAAAAGTGGATGAGATTCTCTCTCTCCTCTACAAGAGGCTCAATATCCTCGAAAAGATTATAGGCGAAGTTGAGGAGGAGAGGACAATCGCACAAGAAAAAGAACAAAAGGAGTTACAGAAAGAGCGATTTGGAAAGAGTCTCAAGGAAATAGAGGGGCTTATGAAAAAGAAAGATTTTTCGCGGGCACTTTTTTTCACCAAGAAACTCGTCGCTGATTTCCCAAAAGACAAGCTAGCAATCGAGACGCTGACCCGAGTTCAGAAGCTCCATGATTCTCAGAAAACCAAAGAACAAAAAGAGACAGAAAAACGAGAGAAGCTCAATACGATCTTCAAAGAAGTCGGTGTTGAGACGGATGAACTCAAGAATAAAAAGGGTGTTTCTCCAATCAAGCGACTCTCTCTGTTTTTCAAACAGATGCGAGTCAAGAGTCTCGAAAAACAAGAATACGTGACGAGACAGCGGGCACTCAAAGATATAGAGAAGCTCCTCATACGATCCGGGACGATCGAAAATGTCACCGAAAATGAATCAAACGAAGAATTGTTTTCTATTATGAACAGTGGACTCAGTAAGGATATAAGCGGATTCTCACTTCATGGATTCGATTTCTATGGCAAGATACTCGGGAAGGATAAAATCGTCGGAGATACCTTTGGATACGCAAAAGATGGGAATCGTTCGGTGTTTTATATCGGAGATGCGACGGGCCATGGAGTACAGGCAGGATTCACGGTTGCCCTCCTTTCAAAACTCTTTTTTGAATTTTCCAAGAAGGTTCGGGTTTTCCAAGAGCTCTTCCTGACCATCAACAATGAACTCAAAGAGAAGCTCAAGGGTCGTATATTTGTCACGTCTATCTTTTTTGAACTGGATGCGACGAATAATAAACTCAGTTTCGCCTGAGCGGGACATGATCCGATGTTTCTCTATCGCAAAAACTCGGATACAGTCGAGAAGATCATCCCAGGGTGACTCGCTCTTGGGGTTCGTCTCATCAAAAATACTTCCTCGATCAAGATTCGAGAACTGATCATGGAAAATGGAGATGTCCTTTTCGGGTATACCGACGGTATCATAGAGATGAAAGATCAGAACGGTCTCATGTATTCGCTCGACAAACTTCAGGCAAATTTCAAAGACAAGGCGAAGAAATACGGACACGCACCGGAGCGACTCTATGAGACGATACTCCAAGAGGTAAATGATTTCCGTGCCACAGTGCCTTTCCAGGATGATGTATCGATGTTTATCTTCACGCGGAATACCGGGAAGGATCTCATAACCAATAAGGCTGAACTCCAGTCGCTCCTCAAAGAGATGGATGTCAAAAAAGATGTAAAAGATGTGAATTTCAAGAATAAGACGAGACAACAGGTGATCGATGACCTCAAAAAAGAGCGACATGCGAGAGACCTCAAAATCCGTCTCGAGCGACTTGATCGTCTCTACAAGATGGCAGAGTTTACCAAACTCAAACAGGAGGTCTATCTCTATTTCCGGGAATGATATGTCCATGACAAGATGAAATTTTATCTCGAAAAAGCCCTTGAAAATGAGCAAAAGGCTATTATCAAAAAACAAGATGAAAGGCTCGCACGAAAGCATAGTACACTCTCTGATCTCTACAAAAAGTGAGAGTATGAGCTCGTGGTCAAGGAAGTTATCGATGTTCTTTTTAAAAATGGTAAAATCTAATTAACCTCTTTTCCTATGTTTTTTCAAAAAAAACGCTTCATACAACCGGACGGCACTTTTGATAGTACGCTGTTTTTGAAGTTGCTTGATGATGCTCGGTATGCCATCAAAACCGGGAAAAAACCGGGGCATTTCACACGCAAGGAGACACAGTGAATTATTATTGGAGGTATTGCCCCAAAAGAGATTTGGCAGTTTATCAATAAGCTCTCGAGCTTCCTCGCCAGTGGTATCGATCTCAAATCTGCCTTTTCTATCGTACAAAAACAGGTCAAGAATCAGAAACTCAAAAATATCGTCAATGAGATTCGACTCAATCTCGATCATGGACTCTCGATCTCCGACACCCTCAAACAATACAAGAAATATTTTGATCCGCTCATCATCGCCCTCATCGAGATCGGGGAAAAAACAGGTACCCTGCCAAAAGTCCTATCCGAACTCGAGGTGAGCTTGCTCGAGAGTATCGAGCTCAAGTCCAAGATACGATGAGCGATGATCTATCCCGCCATCCTCATATTCCTCGCCATCAGTATGGTTATATTTATGCTCGTATTTATCCTTCCGAAGATTACCGAGTCATTTACCAAGACAGGAACAAGCCTTCCCGGACTGACACAGGCGATGATTAATATTTCGGATTTCTTGGTTAACCATTATATTATTATTTTCCTCGCAATAGCCGGGTTGATCGTATTATTTAATGCATTGAAACGATTTTATTTCTGACAGATGCTCCTCTCGACTATCGCTCTGCGTATGCCAGTCTTCGGGCATATACGCAAACAAGAAAACACAATTCTTTTCATCAATTCGCTCACACTCCTCCTTGATTCTGGGGTTCTTATGCTCGAAGCTCTCGAGACAACCGCCAATATCGTCCAAGATATCCACTTCAAGAGAGATATTATCCGTATCAAAAATGAGGTCGAAACGGGGATCAAACTCAGTAACGCCATGGGTCTCTCGATGGGGAATAATCGCGAAACGATATTCACCAATGGATTTTTCCCGGAAGATCTCGTCCATATGGTCAATGTCGGAGAAGAAACGGGGACCATCGGGAAAAATATCCAGAAAGTCGGACAGAGTTATACCCGAGAATTGAAACGATTTATCGCGAATCTCATGTCTGCCCTTGAACCATTTATCATCGTATTTGTCGGAGCAATCGTCGGGACGATTATCATCGCGATTATGCTTCCGTTTTTTCAACTTGCAAAAGTCGCAAAAAACTTGTAGACTATGTCGGACATCTTATTTTTTTATCTTTACCCCCTATGCTTGACGTTGTAATCAAAGACTATGCCCCACGAGATGCCCTCCTCTGAGTAGTTATCGACAATACCGGATCGGATTTTTACTACACCGTTGGGGCACATCCCGCGATCAAAATCTCTGGAGAGATTGTCTCTATCAATGATGGAATAGACATCATCAGTCCGGCTGACGCGAAAAACTTCGCACTCTCGCTCATCAACGAAGAGCAACACGCGAAACTCCTCGCGACCAAGAATCTCGACTTCTCATTCCTCTTCAAAGATGCGAGATTCCGAGGGAATATCTCATTCCAGAATAATTACTATATGGTCGTCCTCCGTCTCCTCTCCCAGAAAATCCCATCGATCCAGGATCTCGGTCTCCCACTCATTTACCAAGATATCACCAAGA
>CAZCYU010000020.1:0-5427 GCA_964503165.1 uncultured Candidatus Peribacteria bacterium
AATCCTCATCATCGGGGACGAGATGGTGGATATGAACTTCGGAACGGGAGCCGTTAAGATTACTCCGGCACACGATCCGACAGATTTCGAAGTCGGGAAACGTCACGGACTCAGACTTGATTACCAGGTTATCGACAAGAATGGGTATATGACCGAAGAAGCGGGGATTTTCGCATGACAAGACACGCTGACCGCACGAGAAAACGTCGTCGAGCTCCTCCGGGCCAAAGGAAATCTCATCAAGATAGAACCCTATACACATAAGGTCGGGTACTGTTCTCGTGGTGGATGCAAGGTTGAGAGTATTGTCTCCACACAGTGGTTCGTCAAGGCATCCGAACTCGCCAAAAAAGTCATGATCGGACACAAAAAAGGAGATTTCGAAATCCTCCCCGCTCGTTTCAACAAGACATTTGAGGATTGGATGGGCAATCTCCGAGATTGGTGTATATCTCGTCAGCTCTGGTGGGGGCATCAGATCCCTGCGTATTACGATGTGAAGACCAATGAGCTCCTCATGGTTTCACTCGACGAAGAAGCAGTGTTCAAGAAATACGGCAAAGAAAATGTGTATCGCGATGCCGATGTCCTTGATACATGGTTTTCCTCAGCACTCTGGCCGTACTCCGTTCTCGATTGGACACCTGAGGCTCCAGGGGAGCTTTTCAAAAAATTCTATCCGGCCAATGTCCTCGAGACGGGCTATGATATCCTCTTTTTCTGGGTGATCCGCATGCTCCTTATGGGGTACGAGTATACTGCTCAGACACCATTCAAAACCATCTATCTTCATGGACTCGTGTTTGACGATACGGGACGTAAGATGAGTAAGAGTTGGGGGAATGTCATTAATCCACTCGATGTAATCGGTGAGTACTCGACCGATGCACTCCGACTTACGTGTTCTATCGGGAATACGCCTGGAACTAATCTCAATTTTTCTATCAAAAATGTCGAGATGAACAGCGTCTTTCTCAATAAACTCTGGAATGTGACCCGTTTTGTCCATGCTAATATCGGGGAAGTGGCTGATGGATACGATATCCTAGCCAAAAAAATCGAAAACAATTGGACGACATTCCTTCCACACGAACAATGGATTCTCTCCCGACTCAAAGACACGATTGACAGTGTGACCCAAGGGATGGAAAAATACACATTCTCCGAGGCGGGGACATCGCTCCAAAATTTCACCCGTGATGAATTCGCTGATTTTTTCATCGAGGAATACAAGCTCACCAAGGATACAACTCAGAATGGACGCGATGTTCTCGCTTTCACGGTACTCTCACTCCTCAAACTCTGGCATCCGTATATCCCATTCGTCACCGAAGAGCTCTATGGACGTATCACTGGGGGCAAGGGGCTTATGGAGAGTGAATGGGCATCTCTGAATATCACTCGCAACAAGAAGATCGAAGCTGATACACTCGTGCTCTTCGAGACCATTCGCACGATTCGTAATATCCGTGCTACGAGTGGAGTGAAACCGGGAGATACCATCGATATTGCCCTTCTCGCACCCAAGAAATCTCGGGATATCCTCGAGGAGAATAAAATTATTTTCCTTTGACTCACGAAGATACGGGAGATGAGTGTGACAACCAAGAAGATCGAGTGACCAAATATCGCCTATGCGGTGACTGGTGATATCGAGCTTTTCATCACGATACCGGTCAATGAGGTCAATACCGAAGAAGAGAAAAAACGCCTCAAGGAACTTATAGATAACCGCAAGGAGTACATCCGCAGTGTTGATCTCAAGCTCATGAATGCCGATTTTATTCGCAATGCTCCCGAGAAGATTGTCCGCATAGAACAAGACAAAAAAACCCAAGCCGAAGAACAGCTCAGGAAACTTGAAGAAAAATTCAATACTTTATAGCAACCCTAATACTTCCTTTTCAAAGGACCGCGATTTTTGTTCGAGCACGCTCGCGGAGATGGTCTCCATATCGTGAGCGAGACGATTGCGGAGCTTGTGGAGATCCCAGATGGTGTCGAGATTATCGATGATTATCGGTTTCGCCTTGAGTTGATCTCCGAGCGTCCCCTGGTATCCATACTCCTTGAGGATATGATGGAGGATATTGTCATATTTCATGATCCGCTCACTCGCCGATCAGAGTCCTCCAACTTTTCGTATCTCTTTTATATAATATTCCTTCCTGCTCGCAGATAACTGCTTCTTTTTCCCACCCCAAAAAAACGTCATAAAAACCCCAAACAGGATGATGATGACAAGGATAGAGAGAAAAAAATAGATCATTTTTAGAGTTTTTTACATACCAGGGAGATTGAGTCCCATGCTTCCCATCACCCCCTTCATTTTGTCGGCGGCGATTTCTTGGGATTTTTTGAGGCCTTTATTGATGGCTTCGAGGGCAGCTTTTTCGAGGCGTGCCTTGTCAGTGAGGAGACTCGCATCCTCGATCTCTACCTTGATAGCCTTCATCTGTCCATCGATCGTGACCACGAATCCATCGGATTCCGCTTCGATGTGGATATTGGAGAGCTCGCTTTGTATTTTTGACGCTTCTTGTTGGAGCTTCATGAGCTCTTTTGCCTTGTTGTAATCCATAAAATAATTTTTTAATTGATAAAACCAGACGTGAGTATAAAAAGAACTCTTTTTTTTGCAAATATTTTTATTATATGATAGACTATTTCTGTTATCCAAAAAACGGATTTTACTTTTTTACTTTTACAGCTTATGTGATTTTTTGATACCGTTCTCGAAGAAAATACTTCGACCGCTTCTGGGACATCCATTACCAAGTCTCAGAAAAATGACGAACAGGATGGTGCATTCCTTATCGTCGATGACAGTCTTTCTGCATCCGATATCCCCGATACCGCCGTGAAACTCTTCGACGAAGAGTCTGCTGCAGAGCCTACAGTATCAGCAGAAACTCCAACAAATAATGTTGAGATTTCTTTCTTTTCAGAAACTCCTGCTTCAACAGATGAAGTAACAAAAGCGACTGAAGATGTTGTTGTTACAGAACTTGAGGCTATCACAGAGGATATCCAAGCAGAAACTTCGGTAGTTCCAGAAATAGTATCAGAAGACTATACTCAGTCAACTTCTGCGTCCACTGAAACCTATGACATTTTCGCACCCGTGAGAAAGGCGATCGCAGAATACAGCGAATATATCGCCGATCGTACCAAACTCGCAGATGTAAAAGATCAAGAGATTGTCGAATGCAATGCACGAATCGCACAGGAAACCTCTGAGCGTAACGCACGTATCGCAGCAGAAAAAGCAGCCGCAAAAGCCGCCCTCGATGAGCGCAAGAAAATCGAAGCAGAGATTGACCGTGCAAAGCAAATGCAGGCAGTATTTACAGCTCAACTTGAAAAATAATCATTTTTCGCTACACTCATCATATTTGCCATTAACATTTTTATCATGACCGACCAACATTCAGAAATCGAAGGGATTCTCGCGTATGCCATCAAAGTAAAAGCCTCCGATGTCCATATCTCAGAAGGGGATTATCTCGGGTTCCGTGTCCATGGAGAGATCGGCAAGATGGCTCAGGGATGAGAAAGTGCGAAAGTCTCAAAAGAGATGATTCACAAGCTCACCATGGAGCTCCTCCTCGGAGATGAGAAAAAATACAAGGAATTTTTCGAAAAACACGACATGGATTTTGCCTATGTTTCCAGCGATGGGACGCCGTTTCGTGTGAATGGTTTCTTCAAACTCGGGCGTATCGGATTCGTCATGCGTCGTATCGAACGTGAAGCCCGCAAGATGGAGGATCTCGGACTCCCTCCATGAGTTGAGAAAGTTCTTACTGCCAAACAGGGACTCTTCCTCGTCACCGGACCAACCGGTTCCGGTAAATCGACCACCATGGTCTCAGTTATCGATCGCATCAATGAAAATCGCCAAGAGCACATCATCACCATTGAGGACCCTGTGGAGTTTATCTTCACGGACAAGAAGTCCATCTTCTCTCAGCGAGAAGTCGGACGCGATACCGATTCATTCGTCGATGCCATCCGTGCTGCGATGCGTGAAGATCCGGATATCGTCATGGTCTGAGAGATGCGTGATAAAGAAACCGTCGAGGCTGCGATGAATCTCGCAGAAACGGGTCATCTCGTTTTCTCGACACTCCATACCTCCGGTTCGGTTCAGACGATCAATCGTCTCATCCAATTCTTCAATCCCGATATCCAGACACAGGTCCGTGTCCGTCTCGCGGATTCCCTCCTCGGAGTCCTCTCCCAGCGCCTCCTCCCACGAGCCAACGAACCAGGTCGAGTCGGTATCCATGAGCTCATGTATATCACTCCCGCGATCAAGAATCTCATCAAATCCGGAGATCTCATCCAGATCAATAACAATATCGAGCTCGGAACCCAGGACGGCATGATATCCATGCGCAACTCCGCCGATGCTCTCCGTGACCAGTGAATCGTCCGCGAAGAGGATTACGCAGGATTCTTCACCAATGATGATTAAAATAAAGAAAAAATCTCTCCAAAATGTCAGTTTTTGGAGAGATTTTTTTAAAACTTTTTGTATTTTCTATAACTCGGATATAATCCTGATGAAATTTAATAGAAAACCAAAATTTCCCCCATGAAAAAACTCTTCACATCTTTTTTCCTTACATCTATCATAGCTATAGTTGTCTTCTGACTGTATCAGACTTCTTTTGCGGGGGTGGCCAATATCCCGGGGCGATCGGAGATCACGTCTGTTTCGAATGGTCCGATCTCTGGGGGGGATAGTCTGGAGAAGATCCAAAATGGGGGACTCAAGATTCTCCATACAGCCAAAGTGATCATCAGTTTCCTCGCGGTCATCTATCTCATCTACGTCGGAGCGACGATGGTGACGGCTATGGGGGATGAGAAAGCGGTGACATCTGGCAAGAAACAGCTCATGTACACGCTCATCGCCTTCCTCTTCGTCAATATACCCGGAGAATTGTACGCAATACTCGCCAAGAAACAGGTTTCCAATGTCACGAGCAATCCAATCGGAAATTTCACGGATGTCCCAAATGCGGGATCCAATATATTCTTCAATCTCGTTGAATGGAACTCGACCATTGAGAATGGGGTTCTCTCCTTTATCCGAGTCGGACTCATCGGAGCAGCGGTATTTATGTTCTCACTTGCCGCTTTTGAGATGATTACCTCCGGTGGTTCCGAAGAAAAGACCAAACAGGCCAAAAATCGATTCCTCTATGGAGTCCTCGGACTCGTCTTCGTCGCGGTTATCCAGTCGTGGGTACAGGTCGTGTACAGTGGGGATATCGGAAGGTGACAGGATATCTTCGCCCAACTCTCCAATCTCGCCCTCTTCTTCGCCGGACCAACCGCGATATTTTTCCTCCTGCTTGGTGGGTACTACTATATCACGTCTGCGGGAGAAGAAGAAAAGGCCAAGAAAGGAAAGAA
>CAZCYU010000021.1:0-2163 GCA_964503165.1 uncultured Candidatus Peribacteria bacterium
CTTTTCTCGCATTCGACTTGCGAGTCTCATCATCGCAATAATATTGCTCGCATTCGCATTCCTCGGACCGATTTCGTCGATCTGAATCAGTAACACTGAGCGACAAGGAGTGGATCTGGTCTGGATCCTCGATGTCAGTAAGAGTATGGATGTACAGGACGTGGCGGAATGAGACCAGACCATCTCTCGCCTGAACACTGCCAAGAAAATCATAGAAAACTTCATCCTCACGCACCCAGAGAACCGCTACGGACTGGTGATCTTCGCGGGAGGAGCTCGTCTCGTCTCGCCGCTGACATCCGAGAGTGAGTCCGTGCTCACCTTCCTCACGAGCATCGACTCCATGACGATCCGTGATGGTGGGACTGATTTTCGAGAAGCGCTGAATACTGCCATCGGGCGAATCCCACCAAAAGAGATCAATCCCCTCTCGCTTGTACTCCTGAGTGACGGATGAGAGAAAGAAAATCTCGGTGATACGACCATGATATCGAGCCTCTTTGCTGGCAAAAACGTAACCCTCTCAACTGTCGGTATCGGATCGGATAAAGGTTGACCGATCCCCATGGGACAGGATCCATTCGGCAATACGACCTATAAACTCTTCGGTGGCGAGATGGTCACATCCCATCTCGAGCCCGATAATCTTAAATCCCTCGCAGATATCGGAAAAGGCTCCTATATCTCATGAGAAAATATCTGATCCTCTCTCAATAAAACTCTCTCAAAGATCCAGCGTCGCACTATAGTCGGAAGTGCGAATAATTCTGGCGACTCCGGTCGAGTATTGGTAATGATTGCATCGGCATTTTTCCTCATATTCCTTTTAATTCCTGCTTCTTTTCTCAAAAAATGAAACGAATAATCACATTCCTCGCTATCGTCCTCACGTTCGTCCTGTTCTACAACTGGCGGCTTATCTATGATGCTGTCCAGATGCAGGCGGCCAATTCTCTCTATGAGCAGGGGAAATATACGGAAGCCCGGGACAAATACGAGCATGTGAGCTCGATCAAAGGTTCCTATCTCCTTCCTCCCCTCCTACACAATCTCGGCAATACGCTCTATCGGATCGGAGAAACGGAGAAAGGAACCGGCAGTAAAATCACGGCATGGCAATGAGCTATCGATGCCTATACAAAGGCACTTTCACTCAAAAAAGATCCCGAAACCGTAGCAAATTATGAATTCGTACGCAAAAAATATGAGCAGATAAAAAAGGAGGAGGACCAGAAAGAACAAGAAAAGAAACAGGAAGAGGAAAAGAAAAAACAGGACGAGCAAAAAAAAGAGGAACTAAAAAAAGACGAGAAAACCTGATCTGGAGCCAAAGTCGAGGAGAAAAAAGACGCGTCATGAAAAGAATGAGCTCCCAAGGAACAACCAAAAGAATGATCGGGACAACAGCCGAGCACGAAGCCCTGGACGAACCAGGGATCATACAATTCAGTGGGATGACAGAGTAAAGACAATGAACAAGCGCCACTCTCAGAGGCAGAGCGGAAAGAAATCGAGAACTACCTCCAGTCTCTCCGAGACTTCCAGAAACAAAACGGTAAATTTCTCACTCCCGACGGACTCGAGAATAAATGAGGCAGTGTCTCCGATCAGATTGACAGTTTCTTCCGCAATGATCCGTTTTTCCGAGATATAATACCGAGTAGTGACCCGACGAAAAAGGATTGGTAATTTTTTATCTCAACCAGCATGATCCACTATTATCACCAAGAAACCGATTACACCTGTGCTCCAGCATGTATACGGATGATTTTGTCCAAGTATGATATATTCCTGAGTGAGAAAGAAATCGAAAAAGGGGTTGGGTGTACGAGCGAGTGTGGAACGGATGATGATGGGGAAATACTCAAATTTTTCACATCGCGTCATTTTGAGGCAACTCTCCATGAAAATTGAGAATTTACTGATCTTAAAAAGTTTCTGGACGAAGGGTATGATATTATTATCAATTATTTCATCTCCAAAGAACAAGAATGACACTATGCGATCGTCGAAAATATTGATGACCAATATATCACCCTTATCGACCCAGAGTACTGACCAGATACGCAATACCCACTCCCCTCTTTTTATACAAATTGGCACAATAGTAGTGGGAAATTGGTGCGAAGTTTCATAACAATGAAAAAAACTCTTGAAAAATAA
>CAZCYU010000022.1:0-3050 GCA_964503165.1 uncultured Candidatus Peribacteria bacterium
CCTTTCGTGCGTCTCGTCCGATTGACGAGATCGAACAGATCGAAATCCTCGAATCGTTGCTCGATACGGGACACTACGAGGTGCTCGTGTCTGATTATGATAAATACTATTATCTTACGACTATTCGCGACCGTATCGCCAAACTCAAACAAGAATGAGTCGGTCCGGAGGATTTCCTCGAGCATATCCGGGGGCAGCAAAAACTCTACGAGGAGGCACTCACAGAGATCGATCCGAAATTGAAGAAATACGAGAAAGCAAAAGCGGACGGAGAAAAACATATTAAGAAACTCCAAGAACTTCGGGATATTTTCACTCGATATGAGGCGAAGTGTCAGGAGCGAGGCGTGTATGATTTCGCGGATATGATCCGATATGTCGAGCGAGTTTTCTCAGAAGATGCTGATCTCAGAGCCTCGTATGCGGAGCGGTATCAGTTCATCATGCTCGATGAATACCAGGATACCAACAATGCACAGAACCGCATCGTTGAGTCGATTGCCGAGGGAGATTCTCCGAATATATTGGTCGTCGGGGATGACGACCAGTCCATCTACCGATTCCAGGGGGCGAATCTCGAGAATATGTTTCATTTTTCACAGAAGTATACCGATACGAAGTTCATTGTCCTCACAACCAATTACCGCTCCACGCAGCCGATTCTCGACCTCGCGACCGAGAGTATTTCGTACAATGAGGGGCGAATCTCTCGCTACCTTCAAACTATTGACAAGACCCTCCATGCCCACACTCCAGACACAGGGACGATTGATCTCACGGCTCCTGATTCTCTCGAAGAAGAAAAATGCCTCATCCTTTCGAGGATTCGGAAGTTCCTCGACGAGGGCATCGTGCCCGAAGAGATTGCCATCATTCTCCGGACGAACAAGGAGGTGGAGGACTGGACACGATTCCTCGAAGCCAATAATATACCGGTCGAAAGTCGAGCCAAGTCCAATATCCTGGACTCGGATTTCATCCGTCTCGCGATAAATCTCATCTCGACCATTGCTGATCCACATGGAGATGAATCGGGACTCATCGGACTACTCCGGAGTGGGATATTCGACCTCGATAAGGTCGATATCCTCAGACTCAATCGGACATTGTACCAACTCAATTACACGCGCAAAATCAAACTCCGGATGTTTGATATCCTCTGTGATAATGATACGCTTGATTCTGTAGGACTCCAAAATCGCATGGAACTCGAGTATTTTCGCGATACGATTCTTTCTCTCAATCAGTCGCTCGCTCGCGAGAGTTTCCATATTTTTTTCAAACGAGTATGTGAAGAGACCGGATTCCTATCGTATGTAGAAAAAAACGGAACCTGGAGCGATCTCGAGGATTTTTATACGCTCCTCGGAGTGGTGAAGACCTGGAATGAACAGGATCGATCTCTCTCACCAGTCACTTTCCTCCGCAAGATTGGGTACTACGAAAAATACCACCTCCCACTCCATCGCCAGATTCTCAAATCGTCTGCCGGATGAGTGCAGGTTATGACCGCCCACCAATCAAAGGGTCTCGAATACGGCATCGTACTTATTCCTGGGCTCTATCATGGCAACTGGTGAGGTCGTCGAGTGGTTAATATCCTCAAGCTCCCACTCTCGGTTGCGGGTTCGAGTATCACTGGATTCCTCGGGACGATCGAAGCGGAGGAGGAAGAAAAACGCCTTTTCTTCGTCGCCTTAACCCGAGCCAAACGACATCTTTTCCTCTCATTCCCCAAGGAATCAGAGGGCAAAAATCGCATCCAATCCGTCTTCGTCGAGGAACTTGGACTCCCGTACCGCCCAATCACCGAGGTGGCTGATCTGCACGAATTTATCCTCAATGAAGCCAAAAGTCCGGTCAGAATCGATGCGCTCGAACACGAGGAATGGCTCTATATTGAGGAATTCCTCAAAACCTATCGCATCTCGCCATCTGATCTCAATACCTTCCTCGATGATCCCAAGCGATTCCTCCGAGACACGATTTTCCGCTATCCATTCGAGGACAACGAGTTTACCATCTTCGGGAAAGTGTATCACAAAACGCTCGAGATGTTTTATCTTGAGTACAAGAAAACATCTGAGATTCCAGTGCTCTCTTTCCTCGAACAGACATTCACGAGATCGCTCGCTCGTGAGATCCTCACGCCAGACGAGATGGATCGACTCCGAGAAAAAGGACTCGTCGGACTTGGTGGATGGTATGCACTCCATACAAACACACTCCGCCTCCCCGCCGAACTCGAGTACAATTTCCGACCGCGCAATATCCTCCTCGATAATGAGGTACCGATTACGGGGAAAATCGATAAAATAGAATATATCATTCCCGATTCAGATGAGGTGTATCTCATCGATTACAAAACCGGCCGCACGAAATCTCTCAACGAGATAAAAGGAAATACTGCTGCCTCTGATGGCAATTATTTCCGACAGCTTCTCTTTTACAAGATCCTCGCTGATCTCGATATGACCGGTATTGCTCCAAAATACCAGATTACCGGACTCGGCATCGATTTCGTCGAAGGCAAGGATGGTAAATACGCTTTCGTCCCGGTTGATTATACACCCGAGGATATCGAACGCGTCAAGACCGAGATCCACGACATGTGGAAAGCGATCCATGATCGGGAGTTTTGGAGGGGAGTATTGGGGAAGTAATTGTTATCCAATAATTTCTTTATTGTAACAATTTTCACAATATACGATCTCCGGTCTCTCCGGCGCATAGGTTGTCATCATCTCCACTCCACATTTGTCACACCTCCTCTCGTATAACTTCCTCGGATTTCGTAAGTTCATCCTATCGAGATGTCGTTGATCCGGATGTCGTCTTGGAATGGGGAGATTATGTTTGCGATAAAACTCTAACTCCTGCTTAATAATGCGAAAAGGAACGATGCGGTCGTTCCCTACATCGTCATCTGGCATAATCGCCCAATTCAAAATATCATCCGGAATCTTTGAAATATCATCTGGCAGTTTATTTGCTGGGATGATTTTCTCGACTTTTGGGAATGGTGGCTCGTAATCGGACCAGTTGTAGAG
>CAZCYU010000023.1:0-3447 GCA_964503165.1 uncultured Candidatus Peribacteria bacterium
AGCGATCCGAGATCGAGCGGAATACTTCCGCGATGTCACCATCCTCGGCGGATACGTGAACTTTTTCCTCACCTCCATGGCCTGGACAGAACTCCTGTCTGATCTCTCTACCACGGATAAACCAGCCCGAAATGAAACAATCGTGGTTGATTACATTGGTGCGAATGTTGGTAAGCCACTTCATATCTGACATCTCTGTACCCCTTCTGTTGGTCAGACTATCATTAATACCCATAGATTTTTAGGATACAAGGTTATCTGAGATAATCACTGGTGAGATTGGGGAGGTATTTTTGGTAAACTCATCGCTGCATATAAATTATTCTGAGATAAACAGGAACTGGAAAAAGATCCTATCGAATATTTACTGAAATTATATATTGATATTACTGCGAAATCCGAAGAAGATGAAGATATTGCCCAAAGGTGCAGGGATGAATTTAAAAAACTTTCTGAGTGAGATTCCATGAGTGTTGAATTATGGAAAGAGTTTGTTTCATACTCTATTCAGGCCGTCAATACAATCAATAAAACAATAAATATTAAGTCCGACTATAATATTTGAGAAAGTTTTTATGAATGATTAAATTTACCAAGGCTCGAAGATAATCCACCCCTACAGTATTCCATGAAAGACATTATAGGTGAGTTACTTAAAAAATGAGTTGCTATAAAAAATGAGGACTGAAGCGTGTGAGTTATTTTCCCTGAAGAATCAAAACTTCCATCTTCGGTTTTGCAAAAAAAAGATTGAACAAGTCTATATCTTACATCAGATTTGGCAGCTATCAAATACCGACTCACAAATGGCTGGAATCCATCAAAGATTATTTATTGTACAGATATGCGACAACAGTTGCATTTTAGACAACTATTTTGGATTGCAAAAAGCGTTTGGCCAGATACATTAAATAGTAGTGAACTTATTCATGCTTATAATTGATTTATCCGATTAAAAGAATGAGCCATGTCAACAAGAAAGGGTATAATTATTAGATTCCAAGATCTTATAGACGAGGGATACAAGAGAACTGATGATATTCTGAAATCAAAGTGAGCCGATCTATCCCGAGAAGACATAAAGGCGGTCACTATTGCGGCGATTAAATACTCATATCTCAGTGTGGATCGTGAAAAAGACGTGGTGTTTGACTGGGATAAGGCGCTCAATTTCGAGGGAAATAGCGGACCGTATATCCAGTATGCATATGTGCGAGCGAAAAATATTATAGAGAAATCTGGCGAGAAGGTACCGGTACCGACGGTACCGGTACCACTGTCCGTATATGACACCTCCTGTCTCCGTAAACTCGCCTTCTTCGAGAAAGCCGTGAATGACACGGCGAGCAAGTATAAACCACATATCCTGGCGACCTACTGTTATGAGCTCGCAAGCGAGTTCAGTTCGTGGTATGCCCACACGCCGAAGGTTCTTGAGGAACCAGATATAGAACTCAAAAACTTCCGCCTCACCCTCGTGGAACGGGTTCGTGATACCCTCCAGAAGGGATTTGCGCTCCTCGCCATCGAGATGCCGGGGAAGATGTAAAAATCTTTTGCATTTCTCTCCACTTCCTCTATAATATACCCATATCGATAGGAATCGTAGGATTCATAAGAAGGGTTGGAATCTTTCTTCCTTGGATTACCTGTCGAAAAGTGTCGTGGCAATAGTCACGGAATTTGGGTGGAACCGCCGGCGAAAATCTCGAACTGGTCCCAAAATCTCTTTTTTAGAGATTTTGGGATTTTTTATTTTTTTACTTTTACTGCCTATGTCACACGTAGAGATGAAAGATTTGGTCGAATTCGCCAAGGTGCGAGGTTTCGTCTATCAGGGATCCGAAATATACGGCGGTCTCGCCAATACTTGGGACTATGGGCCATATGGGGCCATCCTCAAAGAGAATCTGAAAAATATCTGGATTCGAGAATTCGTTCAGAAACGCCCAAATATAACGCTTCTCGATGCGGCGATTTTTATGAATCCGCAAACTTGGATCACTTCCGGACATGTCGGAGGATTTAGTGATCCGCTTATGGATTGTAAGAAATGCAAACAACGTCTCCGAGCTGATAAGCTCATCGAAGAATACATGGAAACCTCAAAAGATACGGAACTCCCGAAAGATTGGGCAGGAGAATCGACTCCGCCGGAGAATCTCAGTGCATACATCAAGGCAAAATGAATCAAGTGTTCTTTTTGTGGGGGAACTGATTTTACGGATATCCGCAAGTTTAATCTCATGTTCAAGACGCACCAAGGGGTTATCGAAGATGATACGTCTGTGGTCTATCTCCGACCGGAGACAGCTCAAGGGATTTTCGTCAATTTCGCCAATGTGCTCCGTACAAGTCGCCGAAAAGTACCGTTTGGTATCGCTCAAGTCGGGAAAGCATTCCGAAATGAGATCACTCCCGGTAACTTCATCTTCCGAACTCGAGAGTTTGAGCAGATGGAGATTGAGTTCTTCTGTGAACCAGGAACCGACCTTGAGTGGCACGAGAAGTGGAAAGCCGACTGTATGAATTTCCTCACGGAAACCGTCGGTCTCAAAAAAGAGAATCTCCGATTCCGAGACCATGGTCCGGATGAGCTTTCATTCTACTCTGCCGCAACCGCCGATATCGAGTATAAGTTCCCATTTGGTTGGGGAGAGCTCTGGGGGATAGCCGACAGAACCAACTATGATCTCACGGCTCATATCAATGCCTCCAAGGCTGATTTGAGTTATTTCGATCCAGTGAATAACAAAAAATACATCCCCTATGTTATCGAGCCATCTCTCGGATTGAATAGGATATTTCTTACAACTCTCTTGAGTGCCTACGACAAGGTCGAAACTCCCGAAGGCTCACGCATCGTGATGCGATTCAAGCCGAGTGTTGCTCCGATTAAGATCGCGGTGCTTCCGCTCGTCAAGAAGCTCGGTGCTGAGGCGATGGAGGTGTACAAACTCCTCTCTCCACACTTCATGTGTGAATACGATGAGACAGGGGCGATCGGGAAACGATACTACCGTATGGATGAGATCGGGGTTCCCTTCTGTATCGCCGTTGATAGTGAGAATTACGAACAGGGGCAACTCACGGTCCGTGACCGTGATACGGGACTCCAGGAGACTGTGAAAATCACAGACCTCAAGCAGTACTTCGAAGACAAACTCCAGTAGCAAAAAAATAAGGAACGGTTTGAAACCGCTCCTTATTTTTTTGTCTTTTTTTAATCACTATAGATATACCCCCTAATGGCTGGATCGTCTTTTGATATGCGGCGGATAGTCACCTCGTTGAGACGTCGGTAATTCATATCCTTGACGATAACATCACCTCCGTCGACATCGACGACGATACCTACGTGACCGTAATATGGATTATATCCTCCTCATTTAAAGGATATGATCGCACCGGGTGCGGCATTACTTCCGGTCGGAACCCCAGCAGCTG
>CAZCYU010000024.1:0-4851 GCA_964503165.1 uncultured Candidatus Peribacteria bacterium
ACATTATTTGTTACGGTGGTGGCTGTGGTGATCTGAGTTCATCCGGTGGTGGCTGTGAACCATCCGTTGAAAGTGTATCAGGCTCTGGTTATGGTTGCGAGAGTTCAGACGGCAGTATTGTAGCTAACTGACTGAGTTGTGGGAGATGGGGTTCATCCTCCATTGGCATTGTAGGTGACGGTATATTGTCTTGGGGCACTACAATTGGCAGTTGTTCAGAGATTTATTCATCCACAACTCCAGGTATAGTCTCAGGTATTGGTGGTTACAGGAGTATCATTTCAGGTAGTACAGAGATTTGTTTGGAGTGGCTCTGTTCCTATTGGGACAGTATTGGCAGTTCCACACATTCCGTTTATGGGAGTTGCTGTTTTGGTTGCCGTACAACTTACTTGAGTTCCAGTAGGAGTTCATAATCATTCACAGGTCCAAGTGACAGGTGATCATTCTGTGGGGAAAGTTGGTGTCGTGGGATTTGATGTTCCAGCAGTACAGAAGGTATTGGTTCCGTAGGTGGTATCATTGTAGGAGTATGTTTTACTGGCGGTTCCACATTCTCAGTCTATTGTTGTTGGTGTGATTGGTGGTGCTGAGGCAATGGTTCCGGGTACGAGTGTATCATCTCCAGAGATAGTTATGGTTCCATCTGGATTGGGAGTGGCATTGGTCCAGGCGGTAGTATCTGGGATGAGACTATTGATTCCTCCGGTGGCTGAGAAGTTACCTTTGATGTAGGCGTATCAGGTACTGGTATCAGCATATGTCTGATCTATGAAATTCATAGCTGTAGGGAGATTGGAAAAATTCTCAAGGAAGCTGGATACTTGGTATTTCTTCTCGGTTGGGAAGTAGCTGTAGGAGTAGGGATAGTCGGTAGTAGTGGTGATGTCTTTGGAGTAAACTTTGAGAGAGTTGAGGAGAGTATTGTTGACTTGACCGTAGTATCCAGTCATAGTGAAGGTACTTCCGGTGATGATGATATTGTATCCGGTAGATGTTTCGGAAGTATTGATGAGTTTACCGGCTGCCATATTGATATCAAAGGCTCCGGCTATGGTACTAATGTTGGTAATACGTTTACTGTCCCGGGCATCTTTCTGGAATGATCAGAACTGAGTGAAAGCGAGAGTTCAGAGGATGGCTAGGATAGTGATTGTGACTATGAGTTCCACGAGAGTGAAACCATGTTTACCCCCTTTGATTCCGTTTGTCGTACAAACCCCCTTAATCCCCCTTATCAGGGGGAGACTGCCTTTCTCCTCCCCTGATAAGGGGAGGCTGGGAGGGGGTTGTTGAGAAACGTCTGTACGGAGGGGTTTGTTTTTGATATTATACATGGGATGGGGTGGTTAGATGGTAGGGGCAATGCCTATGTGCTTGCCCTGGTATTTTGACAGGGCAAGCACAGAGGTCTGCCCCTACGGATATGATTTCGTACGGAAAGTATAGCAGATATTTAAGAGAATACAAGAAGGAATTTGATTTTTTCACCAAAATATGGTAGTATACACACATATAGCCCTATAAACCGTCAATAATATGTCCGAAACACCTACACATCGCATCATAGAGTCGTCTCAGAAAAAAGATTTCCTCTCGGAAATCTTTTTTTGTTGTATTCGATTTACTGAACCGTACCCGTCTGAGTAGCTCCTGTAGCCGTCGCTCCAGAGAGTGTCGTGAGTGCAGAGAGATTATTTTGCACCTCACCGAGAGCTTGACTAGCCTTGTCGATGGACTCGACGGTTTTTTGGACTTGTTGTATCTTCTGTCCGCCAACCTGACGGATCGTATTGATGGTCTCGGCTGTTTTACCTATTGCCTCATTTGCCTGGGTAGCGATGCTCCGTGCGGTTCCTATGGCACCAGAGGCATCCTTGATCTGGAGGAGTGTATCGGATGTCGAGTCTGCTCCCGACTTGAGATTACGGATCGTCGTATTGATAGACATAATACCGAGACTCTCTCCGATAGAATCCGCGAGATTGGGAGCGAGGAATATACCGAGGATATAGATGACTACGATGAGCAAAATGCTCGCAAAAAGTTTACCAAACATATAAAGATTGGGGTTAAAAAATAAGTACTATCACTGAAAGAGATCACTGACCGATATATTTTTTTTGAAATCTTCTCGGAGCTTCATAATGTCGGCATCTTTGATCGCCTCTCATTTTCGTTGTTCTGCAACTGTCTTCTTGATCTGTTCGATAAATTGAGCCGGTGGAGTCCCGAGTCCCATGATATTCATCTCCGCTTTGATGATACCGGAGGCATGGCATTGTGGACAGATGACTTCCATATTGAGACCATTCCCAGCCGTCCCGAGGATATGGACACTTTGCTCGGTTGCTTGTGCTCCGCACTCTTTGCAGGCAAAATGTGCAAGGGTTGTTTCGACGATGTTTTTTATGATGAAGTAATTCATAGAAATTTTATTTTTTTAAGAATATGAAAGTATTGTATCCTGTTTTGTCGTTTTATTCAAGCTTTCTTTTCTATTTTCGCTTGACAAAGAATGAAAAATACAACATTTTTATTACTTTTTCTTGTATTTCTTCAAGAAATCATTATATTTGCCGGAAATATTTTATTTATTTTTATTTTCTATGAAACTCTCTCGCGTTCTTAGTGTAGCTCTGCTCTTTATTTCTCTCGTTTCCGTCGCCGATGCGAACCTCTCGATCTCCCCTCTCAAACACGAACTCACCATCGAGGCCGGACAATCCAAATCTGAGATTATCAAGGTGACCAATAATTCTGATGCACCGATTACCCTCTATACGTCCAAAGAAGACTTCATCGCGGGTGATGACACTGGGACTCCGACATTCGTCAAACCTCAGGAGCAGACTTCTGATGTATACAGCCTCTCCAATTGGATCAGTATAGAGAATGGCAATATCACCCTCGCCAAAAATGAAACTCGTGAGGTACGATTCACCGTCAAAGTTCCTGAGAAATGAGAACCTGGAGGTCACTATGGAGCGATTTTCTTCTCTCCGGGAGCACCGAGCGGAGCTCAAGTTGCGGTTGTGCAACGACTCGGAGTTCTCGTCCTCATCAATGTCCCAGGTGATATCCAGATTGCCGGACAACTCTCTGGATGGCAGATCGGGAAGAAGGCTGAGAAAACATTTGCTGCACAAGATACGTTCGATAGTTTCCCTGTCGTATTCGAGACTAAATTCAAAAACGATGGGAATACTCACCTCAAGCCCGTCGGGAAGATCGAGCTCATCGATGAGGATGGTGAAACCCTCAAGAGTATCGGGAAAGAGGCCATGGTTAGCCCTGCTGGAGCCTTCATCGGAGAGAAAATGGTCGATTATATTCCCGTCAATGACGGTCTCGGGAATGTCCTCCCGAAGTCCGAACGCCGCTTCGAATCCACCTGGGAAGGGTTCGGATATCCGGAACTCCAAGCAGATGGTACCAAAGTCGTCAAGTTCAAAAATCTCACCGACTACTATGCCGATCGTGCAGCCGAGAAGAAAGCCTTCCTCCAATTCTGGGAATCTATTCACACTCGTACAGTGAACAAAACTATCACTGCCAATCTCACCCTCACATACGAAGGAAAAGATAAGGAGAAAAAAGAATTCCACGACACCAAGAAATTTGATGTAGAATACGACGAACAGTATGTCGGGATGAATTATCTCGTGATCTTTGTTGTCCTCGTCCTCCTTACCCTCCTTGGTTACTATGTTTTCATCGCGGTTCCAGCATCCAAAGAACGTTTGAAACGAGAGTTTATAAAAGAATTGAAGAATAAAAGAGAATAATTCTCAATCTCCTATGAAAAAATCACTCATCATACTCTCGGGGTTTGTGGGAATACTCTCTTCGATATTCCTTGTTTTCGCGAACCAGTCGGTGAATGTAAGTGCGATCGTCGGAGCGATCAATCATGCCCCGGTCGTCCTCTCGGTGACACCATCAAGTGACCCAAAACTCCTCGGTCGTGATAAAGTCCAGAACTACACTCTCTATTTCCGAGATGATGAGAATGATACCGTCACCTATACCGTCACGCCCGTAAGTGGCTATACCAATCCAATCAGTGGGACAGTCAATCCGGCAGATTACGATGGATCGGATGGCGCCTACATCAATTTCACCTATCTCTCCGCATCTGCTGTCCCAGCACCCAACCCGACAACCGTTACCGTTACCCTCAATGATGGGTCCAATCTCGTAAACAAAGACATCAGATTGTATATCTACTAATTATGAATAAAAACTACAAAATCACCCTGCTTGTCCTCATTCTCATTTTTTGAGGACTTTTTCTCTTTTTCTGGAAGATTCGTGACTTTGATTTCGGGTCGGACTTTAAGCGAGAATTTTTCGTGCGCAATCTCACCTGGCAGACCGATTTCCTCCCGAGTGTGCCGTACAAGAAGGGGGATATCCTCGAATTTACTTCGATCTTTTCTCTCACGAGTCCGAGAGATATCGGACTCGACATCTCTCTCATCAAATCCCTCATCGATATCGAACGTATCGAACTCGATGGCAAGACTGTCTCCGAAAGCGATCTTTCTCAGATTCATATCACCGAGTCCTCTCTCCTCAAGATCACCGGACGAGCCAAAAATACGAGCACTCCGGAGAACGAAAAACAGGATATCTCCCCTATTATTGTCACAAACACGGAAGTAGAAATACCAAAAGAGGCGGAAGTGCCAAAAGAAGTTATCCCACCAGAGAAAGAGCCCTCGAGTCTTGTCTTTCATGGGACCAAATACAATTCCAATATCAATAACCTCATCTCGATTACCGGGTCCGGTCTTGAATCAATCGAGTTCGTCAATATCGGCGGTATCGGATTCCGACCGGTACTCG
>CAZCYU010000025.1:0-3174 GCA_964503165.1 uncultured Candidatus Peribacteria bacterium
GGAAAAAATCGTATATAATACCGTCCGTTACTTTATAATCTTATTTTTATATATATGATCACACTCAATAAAAGTACCCGAGGTTTCACCCTCATAGAACTCTTGGTCGTTATCACTATCATCGGTATCCTCGCAACCGGAGCCGTATCCGTCTATACGAGTCAGATTCAAAAAGCCCGTGATACAACACGTATCAATGATATCAAGGCTCTGCAAAGTGGTGTTGAACAATCATATCAAGATATAAGTGAATATCCAAAAGGAAGTACTCTTCAAGCCGAATTAATAAAATATACCGGAAAACTCCCAACAGATCTGAAATATGCACAACCTTGTAGTGATGGCGGTACACCAGCAAATGGTACAGATTGTGCCTATGCTTATATTGCCTGACCAGATAACAATGGGATCCTTTTTGGAGAGTATGAAGTCTCTACTGGATTCGAAAATCTTGGAAATATACAAAAAAAGGCTACCACAGATGGGGGTGGTTTACTTGAAGAACTTTCGCGATATGAAATTGGTCTCGATATTGCGGGCAATTCTACAGCGGTAACAAAGGATAGTATCACAGGAGCGGTGAAATGAGTGGTTAAAGCAGATTGAAGTGCTCTTGCTACTGGTGTAGATGACACGTTAGTTGTCATTATTAATGCACAATAAATCCTTTCTTAATTTTTCAAATAAAATCCCGATTGCGATCGGGATTTTATTTTTTGCCAAAATGGGAGTTGTGATTATACTGTCTGGCAGAATTGTATACTAACCAATAATATCCTATGTTCTCGTATCTCTCCGGCACCATCCTCTCGATTGAAGATGGGAAAATCACACTCCTCATAGAGGGAACTGGTCTTGGCATGGAGTTGCTCGTACCAGTGCGAACCCTTGCGAATGTGACCGTTGGATGAGTGGCGAGCTTCTTCGTGTACCACCACATCACGGACGTCTCAGAAACTCTCTTCGGATTCGAGACGATGGAAGAAAAACGACTCTTCAAGAAACTTCTCAAAGTGAGTGGGGTCGGTGGGAAGACCGCGATTGCGATGCTCTCACTCGGTATCGGGCAACTCGTCCGCGCCATCGATGAGGGAGATGAAAAATTTCTCTCCTCGCTCCCGGGGATCGGGAAGAAAATGGCACTCAAAGTTATCGTCGAACTCAAGAATCAGGTGAGCATCGATGATATCACCGAGTCAACTCCACAAATCGCACTGACGAAATCCGGCAATACCGAGATTACCGATGCGCTCATCGGTATGGGATACGATCGGAGATCCGTCGAAAAAATCGTCGATATGATCCCCGATGAACTTGTCGGTCTCCAAGATCGGATGGTATACTGTATCAAAGCATTAGCAATAAGATAAAATTATGCATTTCTCCCTCTTCACCGCCACGGGCGCCTACAATCTCGGGGATGAACTCATACTCCTGCAGGAGTATGAGTATCTTCGCAACCGCTATAAAAAGGCGACTTTTACGATTTTTACGTACGATCGAAACGGATCCCTCCTCCCAAAAGATCCGAGTATTAAATACGTCGGTTACTTCCCAGATCATATTCGCACTCGACCGATCCAGAATATCCTTGCTTTTTTCGAAACTCTTTTCGCCATCTATAAATCTGACCGGGTTATCATCGGAGGCGGAGGACTCATCTATGACAATGAGGCGGGACAATCATTCGATACACTCCTCCTCCAGTGGCAGATCCGCGTATGGATTGCGAAACTCTTCAGGAAACCGATTCTCTACTGGTCGCTCGGGATCCATATCAAGGCAGAAAATGAAGCTAAAATCCTCCCACTTTTTGAGGGAAAAAATACCTATGTGAGTGTGCGTGACACCGAGAGTCGGAAGATTCTCGAAGGTCTCGGGATCAAAAGTACCCTCATACTCGATCCTGTCCTCCTCCACGACCCTGAGATCCCTCAACTCATGCCCAAGAAACGCCCAAAGGTCGGACTCTCGTTCCGTGCTGGATACCTCCCGAATGCACTCGAAAATATCGAAAAAATTATCACCTTCCTCGGAGCTGCTGGATATGAGGTTATCCTCCTCAATCACTCGTTTCATACGGCAAACCTCGGAACCAATGATAGTTTTTTTCTCTCCTCACTTGCCGAGAAATATTCCCTCCGAACAACCGAGACGATACGAGAAACGCTCGAACTCTATAAAGAACTCGAATTTGTCATCGGGATGCGACTCCACAGTCTCATCCTCGCATTCGTGCATACGATTCCTTTTTTCGCGATCAGCTACAGCCAAAAGACCGATGAATTTATACGGAGTATCAATTACGATTTCTCTCTGGCGGCACGCGTATTTGATATAGAAGTGTTCAAGAAGCAGTTTCATGAGCTCGAGCGACAGAAAAATGAGCAGAAATTTGCTTTAGAGAGAAAAAATGATACAATAAAGAGAGAAGTCTACCTTAATCTTAATTCCTTTTTCGATGGATTGGACAGAACTTAAAAATAAAGCAAATATCCTCAAAGACGAAACCATTAAGATTGCCAAAAAGAGCTTTGAAACGAGCAAGGAATATGCAGAAAAAACAGGGGTCTGGAGCTATGAGAAGCTTAAAGAGAGTCGATTCGTCCTCAAGAGCACGGCTGCGTACGAGGAACTCGAAAATGAAAAACGATGGGCGATATTTTGTATACAAGACGATACTCCTTTTACAAAAGATTTTCTCCTCCTCCTGCCCATCCTCTTCACCAAAGTATGGATCGAGTCCGGTTCTCTCCGTATCGTCATCAAGGAGATATCAGACGAGCTCCAACAGAAACTCGAAATTACCGATTACCCATTCGCTCTCATCAAGATGAATGGTGGTGAGATACAGAAAATGACCAAAGAACCCGAAATTCGAGACTTTATGAAAGATTTTACTTTTTATTCAAAATAATATTTTATTTCTCATTTCAATCTTATGGAAGCATCTCTTATATTGACATACATTCTCATTTTTTTCTCCGTTATTATCTGACCAATGCTTATTATTACCCTCTATAAAAGCATTCGTATTCTCTCGAAATTAGAGGAGGTCATCGGCTATATCGACCATATCCGAGAACTTCTCGAGGCATGGGAGATGATTCCGTTTAATTTCATCAAAAAACTTATGACTTACTGGTCCAAATAATAAAATCGCTTCCAAATTTT
>CAZCYU010000026.1:0-2429 GCA_964503165.1 uncultured Candidatus Peribacteria bacterium
CCAAAGTGGTCGGACCGACCGGTCGGGTTATCGGGGTTGATCTCCAGAAGATCGAAGCGCTCGGGTATCCGAATGTCCACCTCATGGTCGGAGACGTCCTCGTCCCGGCTCCGATTGTCGAATTCCTCGGATCTCTCGGAGTGAAGCAGGTCGATCTCCTCACCTCCGATATCGCTCCATCCACCACTGGTCACAAGTGAGTCGATCAGTACCGATCCGTCGAGCTCAATCTCGCCATCCTCGATATCGCCGATATCTTCCTCAAGAAGTGAGGAACTCTCGTCCTCAAGGTTTTCGTCGGAGAGGATGTGGATGACCTCATCGGTCCGATTAAGATGCGCTATAAAACTCTCTCCCGCACCAAGCCCAAGGCCTGCCGAGATCGGAGTTTCGAGGAGTACTTCGTGTGCATGGGGAAGTTATAAAAAATTACTTAATTATCACTGGTGTTTTTTCGACCGGTTTGAGATATTTTCTGGCGGTTTCGAAATCATGGGGGATGGGTTTCTTTTCTTCTATATTTCCCGTAACTATGCGCATAAGACCAGAGAAAAGTGATCCATATCAAAGGTACTCTTTTGTATCAAATTCATAGAAAAATTCATCTTTGTAGAAGAAATACATATCTTCTTTTCCATTTCGTTGTACTTTGATGGAATCTCATTTAAATTCTATCTTCCCGGAGACTTCCATCTTTATGAGAGGAGTCACCTTTTTGCTCGCTATGTCAAAAACCGAAACCCATCTCCCCTTTTTTACATCGGCGTACTCAATCACGAAAGGATAATCGGTAAATATACTGTTCATATCTACTCTTTTTGATATCTGGTGAGCAACTCCCTGGAGTCAGTCTATCGGTAATATTTTTTGGGCGACTGGATCATATGCGTAGAAATTGAGGCCGGTATTGGTGACGATGGAGAGGATATTATCTTTGAGGAATTGGATATTTTTGAAGCAAACCATCTGATCTGCCACGGGTTGCATAGGGCAATCCTTTACTTCGAGTAACCTTGCGTATTCGACATCTTCCAATCAGGCAAATGAAGGATCATGAAAATCAACTCAGAGTGTATAACTTTTCCCATCGGCTCACCAATTTGCCGTCAATCGGAATCATTTCTCCATCTTTGTTTCGTCGAAGGATTTCGGTACTGTATTTTCGGCGACAGTATCCGGTTGTGTAATTTTCGCAACCACTCCGGCAGTTTGTTCAGCCAAAATAGGAGCATTAAGATCTTTTTCTTCTTGAGTACGATCAGCTCAATTGATTTCTGCAAATAAATCTTCCACGGTAAGTTCTCGTTTTTTGGGGAGTTCTCATCCTTTGATATTGGACATATGTGAAAAATAGAATATAAATTATTTGATACATAATCTATATTCAGAAAATCTAAAAAGTCAAATAAAAATGAGGGGGATTATTGCATTACGAAACTCACGACGAGTCCGACACTGGAGAGGATCATCCCGATGAGCCAGAAGCGCATGACGACGGTTTCTTCTTTCCAGCCAATAGCCTCAAGATGGTGATGAAATGGGGCGATACGGAAGACTTTTTTTCCATTCCTCAACTTTTTGGAGGTGAGTTGGATTATGACGGAGCAGATCTCGAGGATATAGATCCCGGAGATGATGACCAGGACGATGAGCGTGTCGGTCATCATGGCGATGATACCGAGATTGGCGCCGAGGGCGAGCGAGCCGATGTCGCCCATGTAGAATTGGGCGGGTTTGATATTGAACCAGAGGAAGGCGATAAGGGCTCCGACGATGAGCATACAGACTGCCGAGAGGATGAAGAGGCTCTGATTATAGGTGATGAACGCGTAGACGACATAATTGAAGAGGAGGAGTCCGCCCGCGAGTCCATCGAGTCCGTCGGTGATATTGACGGCATTGGCCATGGCGACGATGATGAATATGAAGAGGGGAATATAGAGGAGTCCGATCTCGAGTGTCCCAAGGAAAGGGATACGGAGGCCGGTATGTCCGAGCTTGACATAGAACCAGTAGGCTCAGAGTCCGGCGAATATCGTCAGGAGGACCATTTTGACTCGTGCAGAGAGTCCTTTGGTTCTGCCGATCCCTCGTACATTGAGGTAGTCATCCACGAGTCCGATGAGTCCGACACTCACGAGTGTGAAGAGGGCGAGATAGGTCTCATTTCTATTCCAGAGACTGTACTTGATGCTGACACCGAAGATGTTTTGGATATCGGCTGCGAAAAATTGGACGATTATGGAGATGGCGACGAGCGAGAAAATGGAGAGGAGGATAACTCCAGCGCCCATCACGGGAGTTCCGGTTTTGTCCTTGTGGAGTTTGGCGAACTCGGTTGCCTTGCCCATGAGTGCCTCTTCGCGAATCTGTTTGCCGAGCTTGTGGGCGCGGAGGAATCGGATATATGGAGGGATGAGGACGAAAGG
>CAZCYU010000027.1:0-5316 GCA_964503165.1 uncultured Candidatus Peribacteria bacterium
ACTCGCGGTCGGTCCGTAGATGATGATAAGTTTCGGTAAGTTTGATGGAGTGTCCAAAAAACGGGAAACTTGGTCGAAGATGATTTGCATTTTTAGGTATTTTTCATATAGTACAGGACATTCTTGACCCGATAGTATCGATTTTACGAAAATAATCAAGATTTGATTATTTGTCCTCGTAGTTAATTTTTCTTTCGTCCTCGTAGTTCAGTGGATAGAACAAGGCACTCCTAAGGCTTAGACACAGGTCCGATTCCTGTCGAGGACACCAAAATAATTTTTCTATTTTTCTAATACAACAAAACAATTTATGGCATCTATGGAAAGTGTAAAAGTGTGAAAGAAGCTCCTTATCGACGGCGTACCGTATGAGGTGATGAAATCCGAGCATCTCAAGGTTGCTATGGGGAAAGGAATGGAGAAAACATCTCTCAAAAATCTCCTCACTGGGAATGTGATGCAGAGAACTTTCCGAGAAGTGGATAAAATAGAAGTGGCTGATATATCCTCATCCAGTGCGGAATTTCTCTACTCTGACGACAGTGATTATCACTTTATGAACACCGAAACCTATGATCAGTTCAGTCTCAACAATGCGGCTATCGGGGATAATAAATTTTATCTGTGTGAATGAGATAAGGTGATTGTGCAGATTTTTAACAATCGTCCCATCAATGTTAATCTCGAAGCAACCGTGACGCTCCCAGTTGTAGAGACGCCTCCCGGAGAAAAAGGTGATACGGCCACGGGAGGCAAAAAACCAGCCACTCTCTTGACGGGGCTCGTTGTCCAGGTTCCCCTCTTTATAAAAGTGGGTGATCGACTCAGGGTAGATACGCGAACTGGAGAATATCTCAGTCGAGTACAATAATTGGTTGCTTTTTTTATTTTTTCCATACAATAATTTCTATTATCCTTTAAATTTATCTCTATGTCAGCAAATGTTTATATAACCAGTGATGCCAATTTTGACCGCGATATCGCGGCAGGTCTCGTTCTCGTTGATTTTTGGGCAGAATGGTGTGGTCCGTGTCGTACGATGATACCAGAACTTGATAAGCTCGCCGTTAAAATGGGAGAGACTGCGAAAATCATGAAAATGAATGTCGATGAAAATCCGATGGTTCCTCAAAAATTCCGTATCATGAGTATCCCGACTATGATCCTCTTCAAAGATGGTCAGCCGGTCGAGAAGTTCGTCTGAGTACGCCTCGCGGATGATCTCCAAAAAGAACTCTCCAAGTATTTGTAATACGCTCACGGGCGGATCTAATGCTATTCCAACTCCAATACCATACCACCTACACACACTCGGGAAATACCTCTTCCCGAGCTTTTTTGCTCGGAGAAAACTTCTCTACAGGTAAAAATCTCATCGTCTGCGATACTCAGAAGGAGGCAGAATACTTTGCGAAAATACTCAGCTTCTCTACACAATCGAAGGTCTCTCTTCTTGAAAATGTATCCTCAGTTGTTGATTTTACCTGCCAAGACATTGGTTGGTTTGTAACTACCAAGGATCTTTTCGAGGCGAATATCCGTTGGAAATACCATATCCAAAAACATACCCTCCACGTACAGAGGAATGATGAGATCGGTCCGGAAAAACTCGTCAATGCGCTCATAGACGCGGGATACAGCCACTCTCCCCACCTCTCCAAGCCGGGAAGTTATAAAAAAGAAGGGGACACCCTCTCTATCAGAACTCCATTTGACGAAAAAATCGTCGCCCTGAGCTTTTTCGATACCGTACTGGATGAGATACTCCTTTTCGACCTGAGTGGGCAATTTATGACGAAAAAAGAGGGGTATAGTTTTGCCTATCTCACCGATAATCAAAAACTTCATGAGAGAGGGTCGATCGATCCTGAGACTTCCGAAATCTTCTTTTTCCTCCAAAATACCACCACTATTTTCATCGATTTGGACTTCTATGATCCGCTCGAGAGAGTGTCGAATCTTTGTCAAAAACCGATCATCTTTTCTGGAAATCCCAAAGATAATTCCATCAATATATGAGTATCAGAGCCAAAAATAGCCTCTCTCCAAGAGCTCGAGACACTTGTCAAAAACTTTGGCAAAAACGTCCACTTTTCTACCAAACATACCAAAGTTCTCCGAAATTTTCTCGAGTACAATAATCTCACTTCTCTTACTCTTTCAGAGGTAAATATTCCCAATTTGGAGAGTTTCGCCATTGCAGACAACTTTTTTATTCGAGATGACATACTTGGAGATATTTTCATCCGCAATCGCACCCGAAAGAGCATCTCAAAAAACCTCGATCTCCTACTAGAGATACGACCGGGCGACTATGTGGTTCACCGGGATCACGGGGTTGGAATCTTCTCGGAAATTGTCGAAAAGAGTGTCGGAGGAAACCGTCGCGAGTACATGCATATCGCCTATCGCGAGAATGATGTCCTTTTCGTCCCCCTGACAGAAATTCATCGCATCAGTAAATATATCGGAGATGAAAATCCCATGCTCACGAGACTCTCGGGAAATGAGTGGCGTCGAACGATAGAGAAAACAACGCAGGATGTCGAGCGGATAGCGAGAGAACTCCTCGATATCTATGCCAATCGCCGCCTCGCGGAGGGATTTTCTTTCCTCCCCCATCCAGAACAAGAGCGCCTCTTCCGAGAAAGTTTCCCCTACGAACACACCCTGGATCAACGTACTGCCATCGCAGAAATACTCGAAGATATGGAGCTCGCAGAACCCATGGATCGCCTCCTCTCGGGCGATGTCGGATTCGGCAAAACCGAGGTGGCGATGAATGCGATCTATCGAGCATTTCTGAGTGGGAAACAGTCCATCCTTATCTCTCCGCTCGTCGTCCTCGCCTACGAACACGCGGAATCCCTCCGGAAACGCTTCGAATCCTTTGGAGTACGGTCTGCTGTGCTCACGCGCCTCAGTAAGCCACGAGAGGTCCAGGAGGTCCTCCGAGGTCTTGCAGACGGGACGATCGATTGTGTCGTCGGAACCCACCGCATCCTCGGAGAATGAATCATATTCAAAAATCTCGGACTCCTGATTATCGACGAGGAGCACCGCTTCTGAGTCCTCGACAAAGAGAAGATCAATGCACTCAAATCGGACATCGACGTCCTTTCTCTCTCCGCGACGCCCATCCCTCGGAGTCTCAATCTCGCCCTCTCCTGAGTGAAAAAAATCTCCGTGCTCGCCACCCCTCCACCATCGAAAAAGCCCATCACCACGATCGTCACCAAATGGAACGAGATTGCCATCAAAGAAGCTATGGAAAAAGAATTCGCTCGCGGCGGTCAGGTTATTTTCCTCCACAATCGCGTCGCCTCCATCGAATCGATGAGAAAGCAACTCACAGGGATTGTCGGGAAAAAAATCCGAATCGGTATCACTCATGGACGTATGGATGGGATCGAACTCGAAGACGTGATTATCGACTTCAAAGCTGGCAAGTATGACATACTCCTGTCGACGACGGTCATAGAAAACGGGGTCAATTTCCTCAATGCCAATACGATTTTCATCGATGATGCCCCAAGGTTCGGTCTCGCTCAACTCCATCAACTCCGCGGACGTGTCGGACGCAAAGATCAGGAAGCCTTCTGTTACCTCCTCTATCACGAGAATAGCCTCATCGACGATGCCAAAAAACGTCTCCTCACGATCGTGAATCATTCCGAACTCGGTGCGGGATTCGAGATCGCCATGCGTGACCTCGAGATCCGTGGGGCGGGAGACATCCTCGGGATTAAACAGTCCGGAAAGACGAGTGATACCGGACTTTCCCTCTATCTCAAAATGCTCGAAGAAAAAATCGAAGAACTTCGCAGTGGGAAAACACTTCCGAAAACAGACTGCAAAATAGAGCTTGATATCTCCTACTTTATCGAGGACGACTTCTTCGATTCAGAACTCGACAAGATCCGATTCTTCCGCAATATCGAGTCCATCGACTCCCTTGAGGATCTCAATTATTCACACCAGACCTTCGCCGAGGCAAATGATACCCTCCCGGAATCCTTCGAAAATCTCTTCTTACTGCTCAAAGTTCGCATTATTCTCAAGCAGTACGGAGTTGTCTCGCTCAAAAAAATCGGGTCCAGCTACGTATTCGAGCTTGATCCGACGACTGATGTGCCCACCGTACGCCGCTTCCTCGATCTCGATCGGGGTGGTGATTTCACCCTCATTACCGTCCACAAAATCAAGGTGGATATGAAGAAATTTCGTAACGATAAGGCCTTTCTTGAAAGACTTATTCTTCAATAAGAGATAATAGAACTTTTTATTTCGATGTTCATGCAGCCTTGGAAAATATGAATTAACCACTGGTTTTGTATGAACGAGAAATAATAATTCTATTATCTCTTATATTATTGTATTTTTGGGAGTTTTTACAATCATAATCACCCCGTCATCTTCATCGATTTTGAGTACAGAATATTCTATGTGTTGTTCTGCAAGAAATTCATAGAAGTTCGACATTTTGTGGGCGAACTTGATGACATCGTCGATGATCACGACTCATCCGTCCCGCAGGAGTGGGTATGAAAGTCGGAAAAATTCAATCGTCCGTCGTTTGTGTCCGTCGATGAAAAGCATATCAAAAACCTCGCCGGTCATCGTGGGGATATAGTCGATCGCATTAGCAAAAACGAGTGTCACGACGTCGTCCATTCCCACCATTTTTATATTTGCCACGGCTTGATTATAGGATGGGAGAGAGTGGTCGATAGTGATCATATGCCCATTATTTTCTCGTATCGCCTCAGCGAGATTGATCGTCGAGTATCCATTCGCTGTCCCGATTTCGAGGAGATTTTTCACTCCAGAAATACAGACAATATCCTTGAGAAATTGCGCCGTTTTGTCCGATATATTCGGCACAGTGCAGAGCTCTCCGTGAGTCCGGAGGTGGGCGAGAAAGGTTGGTATGTCCATAAGTGATGTGAATTATAATGTTGATGAGTATATGAAAGAGCGAATAAATTCCAAAAACAAATTTTGAATTTGGCACATAGTCTGTATTATAGTGGAATAGTATTCCTTAAAAACACCTTCATGATCCTCAATGGCAAACTCATAGCCGAGCAGATTTTCGCGGAACTCCTCGAGCAGATTGCTGAGCTCCCGAAACCACCCAAGCTCGCAGTGGTGCTGGTTGGAGATAATCCGGCGAGCCTCTCGTATATCAGACAGAAACGAAAAACAGCAGAGAAAGTCGGCATCGATTTCGAGCTCTTTTCTTTTGATATCTCGGTGAGTGAACAGGAGCTTATTGCCGCCATTCAAGGATTGAATAGCAACCCGGATATTACC
>CAZCYU010000028.1:0-11034 GCA_964503165.1 uncultured Candidatus Peribacteria bacterium
CATCATACTACTGTGAAACGACACATACCCCACGATACTGATGGTTGCGAGGATACTGATAGAGACCAGGAGTTCCACGAGGGTGAAACCATGGTTACCCCCTCTGGCTCCCCCTAAAAGACTGGGAGAAAATTTCATACTTCTTGTCCATATTTTTTGATAGGCAAACATATGTGAAAAGGTGAAAGAATAAGGAAACGGGGATATTGTAGTCTATTATGTGGGGGAAGTCAAGAAAAAAATAAAAAAATCATATATACCTTATAATACAGGTTCTTATATCCAAGAAAGATTTTTCAAAAAACTTTTGATTTATAGGGTATCTCCCATATACTATAAACACTTTAGTATAAACTATTTATATTAGAGTATTTGTATAGTTTATCATTCCTCAACTATGACTTATCTATTCGCATCACTTCAGAAGATACTGGATGTTTTTGATCAACAGGAAAGTGGATTGTGAGCAACTGAGATTTCTGAAATCACATGAAAAAGCACGGTTATAATACATAAGTATCTCAAAGAACTTGTAGTGCAGTGAAAACTCAAGAAAATATGAACAGGTCCTAAAACAAAATATATAAAAATATATGCCCGAGGGGATGGGGTACATAAAAAATTTATAGATGAAAAGAAAACCTTTCCTATCAGTTTCTCAGATAAGAAACTTATGGACGAGATTTTCTTGAAATTTAGCGCGCAGTGAAAAATTTTAAAATGATTGAGTGGAATGGAGGTGTGGTGTCGAGAGAGGAATCTGGATACAGAAAAAAAAGTTCAATCCTATCTCAATATCCATAAGCATATTGCAAAGATTCAAAACGAATGCTGACTCATCGATGCTAAGATGGCTTTTGGTCAGGATACAGAAGAGGTGTATCTGGATGATATCTATTATGCAGACCAATATAAATGGATGGATTTTGGACGATGAAAACTCGCAGAGATGACATTTTATTGAAAGCAATCACAAAATAAGATGCTTATTTCGGAGAGTATAGACGAAATAATAGGGAAGATAGAATGTCTCATATGAAAAGAAAAATATACTGCGATCGCCATTACTCCATGGAGTATCGATAGGAAAAACCAACTCTTAAAGATACTAAAGAGTAGACTTAAGGATTTAGGATTACCTTTCGTTAGTATTATAAAATACTATCCGAGCGGGATACCCATCCCGCAAAAATCTTTGAAAACAAGGGAACAGAGGATACAAAATGCCCGAAATACCATTTTTGTGGATGATAAAAATATAGTGCACTACAATGCGATATTACTTATTGATGATTTCGTGTGATCCTGATCCACACTCAATGAGACTGCAAAAAAATTGAAACAACTCTGAGTTAAAAAAGTTGACGGATTTGCTTTTGTATGAAATTTGAACCTGAGTTATGATGTAATCAATGAGATATAAATAGTAATTACGAGATATTAAAAACTTTTTTCAAAAAACTTTTGACATATGGTTCTTTTTTTATAGAATACCCCCACTTTCAATTTAATGAAGCACGATGTTGTACGGTATAGTTGGTCGATTCGTTCGGACAAGATGCGGTGCAACCTCTCACAGTGCATAAGACATTCATAGAGAATCCCAGAGACCAAATGTATTTTTGGATTTTGGATGAGAGTATTGATATAATAATATTGTTTATAGTTTCGTAACTTTTTATACAAAGATGGCTGGACTTATAGGGAAAAAGCTCGAAATGACTCGTATCATCAAAGGTGATGCGTTTGTCCCAGTAACGCTTATCAAAATCCCAGAACTTAAAGTAGTACAAATCAAAACTGTCGAAACCGATGGTTATGCAGCAATAGTTCTTGAGGCAACAGACGGTAATCTCTCTTTTATACGAGAATTCCCATTCACTGGAGCTATGGTAGAACTCAAAGTTGGAGACAATGTGACTCTCGATGTTCTCGATGGTATCGAGATGGTGACGATTCACGGAATCTCCAAGGGTAAGGGGTTCCAAGGAGCGATGAAACGTCATAACTTCAAGGGATGACCAGGAGGACACGGATCCAAATTCCACCGAGCACTCGGTTCTATCGGATGTCGTAAACCACGCCGAACCAAACCGGGACAGAAGATGCACGGACATATGGGACTCGAGACCATTACTCTCAAAAAAATCAAAGTCGAACTCGTAAATAAGAATATTAATGTTATCGCTCTTCATGGACCTGTCCCATGAGCACGGAATTCACTTATAGTTTTAGATTTCTAATTGTTTTAAATACCTATCATGAAAGCAGCTCTCTACACACAAGAAGGAAAGGAAAACGGAACCATCGCTCTCAAGGATGAGCTCTTTGGTCGAGAAGTCCAGATGGGACTTATCCACCGACTCCTTCGTCTCCAACGCTCCAATGCTCGTATCGCTATCGCTCATACGAAAAGCCGAGCCGAAGTGACTGGATCAACTCGTAAACTCTACAAACAGAAAGGAACTGGTAATGCCCGCGTCGGTGATGCTCGATCTCCAGTCAGACGAGGTGGAGGGGTTGCCTTCGGTCCTGAGAAAACACAGAATTTCACGATTCGCATGAATAAAAAAGAACGTCGTGCAGCACTTTTCTCTCTCCTTTCATCAAAAGCAGGAGAAAATGGTATCAAAATCGTTGAGTCTTTTTCTGAAGACGCTATGAAAACCAAAAAAATGATTGATCTCGTAACGAAAATGAATGTTACTTCTGGAGTATTTGCTGTCTGTCCAGAGGACACTGGAGCATTTACTGGAGGTCGCAATATCCCAACAGTGAAATTCATCGGAGTCAACTACTTGAACCCTATGGATCTCCTCAAATACAATGACCTGGTTTTCACCAAGGCATCGATCGAGAGACTCTATGCTATGTACCTCTAATAAAATAACCAATAATTTTTCTCCATATGTCACTTTATACTACTATTAAAAAACCTATCGTAACCGAAAAGAGTCAACGACTCGAACTCGAAGGAGTGTACACGGTTATCGTATCGCCATCATCAACCAAGGTTGATGTTCGTACGGCATTTGAGCGTCTCTATAATGTGACTGTCGAAAAAGTAAATATCATCAATACTCGTGAAAAGTTTCGCAATAGCAAACATGGTGTCCAAGTGAAGAGAAAAAATCATCTCAAAGCACTCGTAACTCTGAGTAAAGGACAACGAATCGCCGATCTCCAGAAGATTGCAATAAAGGAATAATTTTTTTACATTACCCATACTACCAAAAACTATAACTTATCATTATTTATGGCAATCAAGAAATTTAAACCAACAACTCCCGGCCGCAGACAGATGACTGGGTACACGTTCGATGAACTTACAACGAGCAAGCCACACAAGGCGCTTACGTATGGTAAGGCGAGCCAAGCAGGTCGTAACAGTGCCGGTCGCATCACGGTTCGTCACCAGGGAGGTGGACACAAGAAACTCTACCGAAAGATAGATTTCTATTTCACCGATAAACTTGGAATCGACGCCAAGGTTGAAACGATCGAGTATGATCCATTCCGCACTGCCTATATCGCCCTCGTCTGTTACTTCGATGGAGAACGTCGATATGTCCTCGCTCATAAAGATATGAAAGTAGGTGACATCATCGTCACTGCCGATATGGCAAAACCAGTTTCTGGGAATCGTCTCCTCATCGGAAATATCCCAACAGGACTCACTGTCTACAACGCAGAACTCATCGTCGGAGCTGGAGCTTCGAGTGTTCGATCTGCCGGGACATCAGCAACCATCCTCTCTCAAGAGGGAGAATACACACAACTCAAAATGCCATCAGGAGAAATCAGAAAAGTTCACAAGAAATGTTACGCAACCATCGGAGTTGTTTCCAATACTGATCACAACCAGATTGTCATCGGTAAAGCGGGACGTTCTCGTTGGATGGGTATCCGGCCAACCGTTCTCGGTATGTCTATGAATGCTGTTGACCATCCACATGGAGGATGAGAATGACACCAATCACTCGGACAGAGAAAATGACCGAAAACTCCTTGGGGGAAACCAGCTCGCGGAGTCAAGACTCGCAACAGAAAGGACACGAATCAATGGGTTATCAGAACCCGCCGAGGGAAACTCGTTGGATAAACATATATTTTATACTAATTACAAGGAACGAAAATTTCGTTCCCTACATAATAACTTTTCATAATATGACACGTAGTCTTAGAAAATGACCTTACATAGATTCCAGACTCCTTCAGAAGATTGAACGACTGAACGAATCCGGGAAGAAGACTGTCGTCAAGACATGGTCTCGCGCATGTACCGTTATCCCAGAATTTGTCGGTCACACCTTCGGTGTCCACAATGGAAAAGTTCATACTCCCGTATTTGTTACGGAAGATATGGTCGGGCACAAACTCGGAGAGTTTTCTTTTACACGCCGATTTACTGGACACGCAGGAAATAAATAAGAGTTATTTTTTCATTTTCATTTCAATTTTTTATGAAAGCAATCGCAAACAATATTCGCATATCCGACAAAAAGCTCAATGTTATAGCTAAAATCGTTCGTGGTATGGAAGCAAAGAAAGCACTCGACATTCTTCGGTTTATGCCGAATAAGGGAGGTTTCCTTATTCACAAGATCCTCGAAAGTGCCATCGCCAATGCCATCCACAATGATATGCAAGAACTCGCTGGACTCGTTATCTCACAGATAAGCGTCACAAAAGGTATCGTATACAAACGAGGGAATCCTATCTCCAGAGGGAGATCACACCGAATACTCAAAAGAACTTCCAATGTACTTTTGGAACTCCGTGTCAAGTAGACACACACATTGTTTTTAAGACCTTATTTTTATTATTTGCATTTGCTCTATGGGACATAAAGTTAGCCCGCTCGCGTTTAGGATCGGATACAGTAAGACATGGAAGACAACAGGATACTATGATCGTAAAGATTATGGGAAAAATGTTGCTGCCGATGTTCAACTCCGCATCTTCATAGTGAAGTTCCTTACTGGGATCCCAGTAGGAAATATCTTCATCAATCACACTGATTCAGAAACATCTATTGTGATTTATACTTCCAAGACCGCATTTGTGCTCGGGAAAAATGGAGAAAACCTCACCAAATTGGAGGAGGAGATCCAGAAAAACTTCCCTGGGAAATACGCAATCGAGGTCAAAGAAGTGAAAAAACCAGAACTCTCCGCTTCTCTCGTCGCCGATTCTATCGCGAGACAGATCGAGAAGAAACTCCCATACCGTCGTGTTGTCAAGAATGCTCTCGTCAAAACTATGGAAAAAGGAGGTCTCGGAATCAAGGTAATCCTCTCCGGTCGTCTCAATGGTGCAGAAATCGCTCGAACAGAAACCTACAAAGACGGGGCTATCCCACGACAGACTATCCGTTCCGACATCGATTACTCTATCGAACGAGCCAACACTATATACGGAGTTATCGGGATGAAGGTTTGGATATATAAGGGAGACATCTACAAAAAATAAAAAACGTTTGACTTTTTATAAAAAATTCTATACTACTTACCATTAAAAGATATGTTACAGCCGAAAAAAACGAAATATCGGAAGTCCCAACGCGGAACTCTCAAGGGAGTTGCGGTAAGGGGGTCTAATATTGCTTTCGGAAGCTTTGCTATAAAAACGGTGGAATCGGGATTCATTACTTCTCGACAAATCGAAGCCGCTCGAAGATCTATCGTACGCTCCCTCAAAAAGGGAGGAAAACTCTGGATTCGTATATTCCCTGATCGTCCATACACTAAGAAACCTCTCGAGGTTCCGATGGGATGAGGAAAAGGAAGTCCAGAAATGTATCGCGCTCCTGTAAAACCTGGAAGAATACTCTTTGAAATGTCATGAGTCTCTCCAGAAGTTGCAAGAGTTGCTTTTGAGCTCGCTTCATACAAACTCCCGGTTAAGACGAAGATACTCATTTAATTATAATTCAATCCTTTTTATGAAAAAGCAGGTAACCACATTCAAGACACCAGTAGAACTCAGTGCTCTTGATGCAGAAGGACTCGCAAAAGAACTCAACAAATCTGAGAGAGAACTTTTCCTCCTCACTATGAAACACCGAGCAAATGAATTGAAGCAGACACATACTATTCGACTCTATCGAAAGTATATCGCCGGACTCCATATGATCGGAGCCAATTCCTAATTATCTTTTTTACTCTAATTTTCCAATGAGAACACAAACCGGTACCGTTACCAGCATTAAGATGGACAAAACCATCGTTGTAACCGTTGACACCTACAAGGTTCATCCAAAATACAAGAAACGCTATAAAGCTTCTTCGAAGTTCTATGCGCACGATGAATTGAATAGTTGCACCCTCGGACAAGAGGTGACTATCGAGGAGACTCGACCGCTCAGCAAGACAAAACGCTGGAAAATTATAACTGCAGCATAATAAGATTTGATCGCGAAACATTTATAATAACTCACAACTCATAATTTTTTTATTCGTATGATACAAACAGAAACTAGACTCGTTGTTGTCGACAATACTGGAGCAAAAGAGGTTCTCTGCATCAAGGTTCTTGGTGGATCAAAGAGACGCTATGCTTCTGTCGGTGATATTATCGTATGTTCCGTCAAAAAAGCACTCCCACAAGGAAATATCAAGAAAAAAACAGTCGTCAAGGCTGTGGTCGTACGAACGGCCTTCTCTGTGAAACGTTCAGACGGGACGAGTGTCCGATCGGATGACAATGGATGTGTTATCATCAATGATAACAACGAACCAAAAGGAACTCGCGTATTCGGTCCAGTATTCCGAGAACTCAAAGCCAAAGGATTCCAAAAGATCGTGAGTCTCGCATCAGAGGTACTCTAAGAAAATTCTATTTTATTTATTATTCGTTTGCATTCTATGAAAGTCCGCAGTGGAGATATGGTACAGGTGATATCTGGAAAAGATAAAGGGAAAAAAGGAAAAATCCTCGCCACCAATCCAGAATCTCGTCTTATCGTTGTAGAGGGAGTCAATATCGCGACTCGCCACATGAAAAAACAATGAACCACTCCTGGTCAGATTATCAAGGTGGAAAAACCTATTCAAGCTTCCAATGTTATGATTCTCGATCCTGAGTCCGGTAAACCGACTCGTATCGGCATCAAGATTGAAGGAGGGAAGAAAGTCCGCATAGCCAAGAAATCCGGCAAAGCTCTCTAGAACACCACAATACATAATTAACAACTTAATTTTCCAAACATGTCTTTTAAAGAACAGTACAATAAAAAAATCCTCCCACAGGTACAAAAGGCTCTCGGTATCGAGAATCCTATGGAAGTACCAAGGATTGAGAAAATAGTTCTCAATATGGGGATCGGGAGTTATATTGCCGGTGGTAATAAAGACTTCTCCAGTCTCAAGAGCGATCTCGCTCTTATCTCTGGACAGATACCTACGGTGGTCAATGCCAAGAAGGCGATCTCTAACTTCAAACTCAAAGTCGGGATGCCTGTCGGTATGACCGTTACTCTCCGAGGAGAGCGAATGTTTTACTTCCTCGAGAAACTCGTCCAAGTGATTCTTCCTCGAGTTCGAGATTTCCGCGGTATTTCCGGGAGATCATTCGATGAAAAAGGGAACTTCAACTTCGGTATCCGAGAACACACGATATTCCCTGAGGTTCCTCAGCTCGATGTCGTCAAACCCCACGGGATGCAGATAACAATCAAATTCAAAGCCCGAGAAAAGGCACACACAAAAGCATTGCTCGATGCAATCGGATTCCCTTTTGTAAAGTAAGAAACTTATTTATTTTTTATATACCATTATTCTCCATCTACTATGGCAAGAAAGGCTCTAGAAGTAAAATGCAGCAAAGCCCAAGCGAAAGCAACCGCTCTTTTCCAAGCAGGAAAGACAATCAAATTTGCGACCAAACTCTATCATCGATGTTCTATCTGCGGACGATCTCGCGGATATATGAACAAATTTGATATGTGTCGTATCTGTGTTCGTGAACGTGCCAATGCCGGAGAATTGATGGGAGTACGTAAATCCAGTTGGTAATCTCTCTTTTAAAAACCAAAGTTCTTGAATATTATTTTTAACTTAATCGTCACTATGATAAATGATCCAATTGCAGATTTGCTTACGAGAATCCGAAACGGATATCTTGCACGACTCGCAGTTGTAAGCATCCCATATTCTGGATTGAAAGAGAAAATCGTCTCAATCCTCGAAAAGAATGCTTATGTCGTATCCCATACTGTAAGTGCAGACAAGCGAGAAATCCTCGTAACTCTTCATGATGTCCGCAAAACGAAATACCTTCCGTCTTTTCGTCGTATCAGTCGACCAGGACAGAGAATCTATATCAAGTCCGAAGATATTCGTAAATCACGAAATGGACATGGTATCTTTATCCTCTCGACTCCAAAAGGTATTATCACTGGATACGAAGCGTTTGCGCTTGGAACTGGATGAGAACTCCTCTGTGAAGTATATTAATTTGTCAATTTGTAATTTTAAACTTTTAACTTAATTTATATGTCTCGAATTTGAAAACTTCCCATCGTTCTCCCAACTGGAGTCAGTGTGAAGGTAGACGGTAAAAATCTCACCGTCTCTGGACCAAAAGGAGAGCTCAAGTATACTCTCCAGGATTGTACTTCTCTCGAGCAACAAGATAACACCGTTACTGTTGCCATCGCCAATGAAGAAAATACACAGGAACGAGCTATGTGGGGACTCACTCGAGCACTCGTAGCCAATATGGTGGTTGGAGTATCTGAGGGATACAAGAAATCTCTCGAGATCCAAGGAGTTGGGTACAAATTCGAAGTCGCATCTCCGACCAAAATCGTCCTCGCCGTTGGTTTCTCTCACAAAGTAGATCTCGTGGCTCCAAAAGGAATCACTGTTGCTATGGATGAAAAAGAAAAAAACATCGTGCATATCACCGGAATCGACAAACAACAGGTTGGGTACTTCGCAGCACTCATCCGATCCAAGAAAAAACCAGAACCATACAAAGGAAAGGGTATCCGATATGTTGGAGAATACGTACGACGCAAGGCAGGTAAGACCGGAGGAAAGAAATAAAACTCCATTTCAAGAACACACTCTATTTATTATTATAATACAGTCCTATGTTAGAAAAGCTTAAAAAACGCTCCCGACGACAAGCTCGCATCCGCTCAACTATAAGCGGTACTGCCGCTCGACCACGTCTCGCTGTGTTTCGAAGTAATACATCCATCTACGCACAGATGATCGATGATGTTGCTGCAAAAACACTCTGTGCTACGAGTGATCTCAAGATGAAAAAAGGAACCAAAGCGGAATGCGCAGAAAAGGTAGGTCAGGAACTTGCCGAGAAGGCAAAAGCCCTTGGAATCACCACATGTGTATTTGACCGAGGAGGATTCCTCTACGCAGGACGAGTAAAGAAACTCGCTGAAGGAGCGAGAGCAGGCGGACTTCAATTTTAATTATTTATTTTTTCCATTTCTATGGCAGATACTACTACCACCGATACTACGACAGCACCAGTGACCGCTCCAGCGAGAGGTCAACAGGGAGGTCAACGAGATAACAATAAACGTCCTCGAGATGACAAAAGAGGAGGAGGTTTTAAGGATGCTCCAAAAGAGTTCCAAGAGGAACTTCTCTGAGTTGATCGAGTTACTCGTGTTACTGCCGGTGGTCGACAACTTCGTTTCCGTGCCTCTGTGGTTATCGGAAATGGGAAAGGAACCGTCGGATTTGGTATCGGGAAAGCCGGGGAAGTCGTCATCGCTATCGAGAAAGCTATCCGCGATGCGAAAAAGAATCTCATCTCTTTCGCTATCGTCGACGGAACTATCGCCTATGATCTCACCGCTTCATACAAAGCAGCAAATATTTTCATCCATCCCGCTTCGAAGGGAACAGGGATCATCTCTGGAGGTTCTGCTCGTAAGATTTTCGCCGTTTCTGGTATCAAGGATATCCTCGCAAAACAACGTGGAGCCAATAATCCTATCACCAATGCTCGCGTAACCATGAAGGCACTCTCAACTTTGAGAAAAGTTGCCGTCAGACCCATCAAAACTCCCGTCGTTGCCGAAGAAACAACAAAAGAAGTCGCTCCAAAAGTAACTGAAGCAAAAATAGTCGCAAAGAAAGAGGCTCCAGTTGTTGCGAAGGAAGTGGTAAAGGCAGTGGAAGTAAAGGCTCCTGCAAAAAAAGCAGTCGCAAAAAAAGCTCCAGCTGCTAAAAAACCAGCTGCAAAGCCAGCTACTAAGGCGGTAGCAAAGAAACCAGCTGCTAAACCAGCAAAAAAATAATCATTACTATTCATTAAAAAAAATATCTATGCTTTCTCATAATACTATAAAAGCTACTCCCGGTTCTGCCAAGGCTCGAATGCGTGTCGGTCGAGGAAATGGTTCTGGAAAAGGAACATTTGCTGGTCGCGGATGTAAGGGGCAAAATGCTCGTACAGGAGGCGGAAAGGTTAAGGCCGTGTTCGAATGAGGACAAAGTCCATTGTTCCGTCGTATGCCAAAGAAACGAGGGTTCACTGCATTCGATACCGTACCATTCGCTCCAATCAATGTCAGCCAACTCCAGAAGCTCGCAGATGCCGGTATCACGACTATCGATAACGAAGTACTCTTCGAGAAGGGGATTATCCGAAAAAAAGACGCTCTCTTGAAACTCCTCGGAAACGGTGAGATCACTCAAAAAGTCTCCATCCGAATCCACCGAGCCAGCAAGCAGGCACAAGACAAGGTAACCGCTGCCGGAGGAACCGTAGAGCTCCTCTAATCATACATATCTCATATACAACAAAAAATCTTCCCGATCGGGAAGATTTTTTTGAATTCTTTTCTTATTACTGAGGTCTCGTGGCGAGTTGTTCTTTGGCACTCTCTTTGAGGAATTCGTACTCGAGTTCGACATATTGGTCCATATCCATGACTTCATGGGTGTCGCGATACGTCTCGAGGAGTTTGCGTGCCTCCTCTTTCTTGGCTCGTACCGCTTCGAGGTTGAGCTCACTTCACTCTTCTATCATATCGGCAGCGATCGTGAGGACACT